>NZ_WIBD01000003.1:765389-766099 GCF_009495975.1 Pseudomonas sp. SZ57
GTTCGGTGCTGGAAGTGATTCCCGGGGAATCACCTCGGTCGATGCTTGAAGTGATGCCAGTGGAATCACAGTGCTTGCAATGATTGCAGCATTCAGCTGATCTGTTCAACCCTGTGATCTCGGTCGAATTATCCGCTTGATGTCCATCATTGAGCTGCGCCCGGCAGCCAGTGAAGACTCGTCACGATCTTGCGGCGAGACTTTTTTGACGGGAGGCGGGGGAGTTGGCTTTGGTTGATCAGGCGCGTTGCTGAGATGTTTCGGCTGGGGGGAGTGCGCCTGTGGATTTTGAGCTGACGCTCTAGGAGCCTGCCACTGGGCATTGAATTCCCCACTCAGGGCTTTCTGCATGCAGCTCAATAGATAACCGAATGGGTTCTTCACGGAACCGCTATTGCAACGATGGCGCCATTGATCAAGCAACGGTTCTCGCAGTGTCGGCTCGACGCTCTGCAATGCGGTCATCGCCCTGAAGCGTTGATCCTCTGTAAACCTTTCAAACCCTGGAGGTAGATCGACTGGAGCGCTCACAGCCTCGCGCGGTACAGAGCTTTTACATACAGATGTATTTGTATTCGTATACGTACTATATGAGTTCGGAATCCGAACTGTGCCGTATGACGCTGATTTTAGACTGAGTTCGGATTCCGAACTCGGTCTATCGAGATTCGCTTTCTCGCTGATTTTACTGAGTTCGGAATCCGAACTCA
>NZ_WIBD01000030.1:0-105086 GCF_009495975.1 Pseudomonas sp. SZ57
GCATTTCGTGACGCTCCGCGTCACAGCTACATGCTGTATCGGGCTGGACAGAAATCTTGGTGGGAGTGAGCTTGCTCACGAAGACTTTGGTCCAAACGCCATATTTCCGGGGGCTGCACCGGCCTCTTCGCGAGCAAGCTCGCTCCCACGAAGACTGTGTATTACGCTGAGCGCGGAGCATGTTGCGGGCACTTATCGTTCCTCACGCTCCGCGTCACAGCTACATGCTGTATCGGGCTGGACAGAAATCTTGGTGGGAGTGAGCTTGCTCACGAAGACTTTGGTCCAAACACCATATCTCCGGGGGCTGCACCGGCCTCTTCGCGAGCAAGCTCGCTCCCACGAAAACTTGTGTGTAACGCTGAGCGCGGCGCATGGACAAGATGGCGTTCTTAGGGATACCTCTCGTTCCGCACGCTTTAGCGTGGCAATGCATTTTGGTGACGCTCTGCGCCACATGGCATTGATGGCCATACGCCACGCGCGCGAGTAATACCGGGTATTTCCGGTGCCTGAACAGCTTCGCGTTGGCGGCAAGCATGGATCGTGGCACGATGGTCCGGTTATCGAACCGGACTTCCTGACCATGCCGCACTCAACACCCAAGAATTTTTCACTGATCGCCGCTATCGACCTGGGCTCCAACAGCTTTCATATGGTTGTGGCAAAAGCCAATCAGGGCGAGATTCGCATTCTTGAGCGCCTGGGCGAGAAGGTGCAGTTGGCCGCTGGCATCGACGAAGAGCGCCAGCTGACCGAAGAATCCATGCAGCGCGGCCTTGACTGCCTGAAACGCTTCGCCCAGTTGATCAATGGGCTGCCGCTCGGTGCGGTGCGCATCGTGGGCACCAATGCCCTGCGTGAGGCGCGTAACCGCAACGACTTCATTCACCGCGCCGAAGAAATCCTCGGCCACCCGGTGGAAGTGATTTCCGGCCGCGAAGAAGCGCGCCTCATTTACCTGGGCGTTTCCCACACGCTGGCCGACACCCCGGGCAAACGTCTGGTCGCCGACATCGGCGGCGGCAGTACCGAATTCATCATCGGCCAGCGCTTCGAGCCGCTGCTGCGTGAAAGCCTGCAGATGGGCTGCGTGAGTTTTACCCAGCGCTACTTCCGCGACGGCAAGGTGACACCGGCCCGGTACGCTCAGGCCTACACCGCTGCACGCCTGGAAATCATGAGCATCGAACACGCGCTGCATCGCCTCAAGTGGGATGAAGCGATCGGTTCGTCAGGCACCATTCGTGCTATCGGCCTGGCGCTCAAGGCCAATGGTTACGGCGCTGGCGAGGTCAACGCCGAAGGGCTCGCCTGGCTCAAGCGCAAGCTGTTCAAGCTGGGTGATGTGGAAAAGATCGACTTCGACGGCATCAAGCCCGACCGTCGCGCCATTTTCCCCGCAGGCCTGGCGATTCTCGAAGCCATCTTCGACGCCCTCGAGCTCAAGCGCATGGATCACTGCGAAGGTGCCCTGCGTGAAGGCGTGCTGTATGACCTGATGGGCCGCCATCATCATGAAGACGTGCGTGAGCGTACGCTCAGCTCGCTGATGGAGCGTTATCACGTCGATCTGGAACAGGCCGCACGCGTCGAAGCCAAGGCGCTGCACGCGCTGGAGCAGGTTGCCGAGAGCTGGGAGTTGCAGCACGAGAGCTACGCCGAACTGCTGAGCTGGGCGGCCAAGGTGCACGAGATCGGCCTGGACATCGCTCACTATCACTACCACAAGCACGGCGCTTACCTGATCGAGCACTCGGACCTGGCCGGCTTCTCACGCGAAGACCAGCAAATGCTCGCACTGCTGGTGCGCGGTCATCGCCGTAATATTCCCAAGGACAAGTTCGCCGAGTTCGGCGATGAAGGCATCAAGCTGATTCGCCTGTGCGTGCTGTTGCGCTTTGCGATTCTGTTTCACCACATTCGTGGCACCCAGGAGATGCCACGTGTGACGTTGCGTGCCGACGGCCCGAATCTGGACGCCGAATTCCCGAAAGGCTGGCTGGAAAACAACCAGCTGACTCAGGCCGACTTCGCGCTGGAAGCGGAGTGGCTGACCCGAGTCGGCATCGTCTTCAGCGTACGCTGAGAACCGGGTTGCTCAGGCGCTCCAAAAGAGTCGCCTGGGCGCTTCGCGGGTTCTGATTACCGGTCGGCGTGCTGCGCACGTAACGCCCGTCCGACTGCAACAGCCAGCTGTGGGTGTTGTCGGTCAGGTAGCTTTCCAGCTCCTTCTTCACACGCAAAATCAACTTCTTGCCTTCCACCGGGAAGCAGGTCTCGACGCGCTTGTCGAGGTTGCGCTCCATCCAGTCGGCACTCGACAGGAACATCTGCTCGTCGCCGCCGTTGAGGAAGTAGAACACCCGCGTGTGCTCCAGGAAGCGGCCGATGATCGAGCGCACATGGATGTTGTGCGAAACCCCGGCGATGCCCGGACGCAGGCAGCACATGCCGCGCACCACCAGATCGATGCGCACGCCGGACTGGCTGGCCTTGTACAACGCCCGGATGATCTTCGGATCGGTCAGCGAGTTGAACTTGGCAATGATGTGCGCAGGCTTGCCATCGAGCGCAAATTGCGTCTCGCGGGCGATCATGTCGAGCATGCCTTTCTTGAGCGTGAACGGCGCATGCAGCAGCTTTTTCATGCGCAGCGTCTTGCCCATGCCGATCAACTGGCTGAACAGTTTGCCGACGTCTTCGCACAACGCGTCATCGGAGGTCAGCAAGCTGTAGTCGGTGTACAGACGTGCGTTACCGGCGTGGTAGTTGCCGGTCCCGAGGTGCGCATAACGCACGATCTCGCCCGCTTCGCGACGCAGGATCAGCATCATCTTGGCGTGGGTCTTGAAGCCGACCACGCCGTAGATCACCACTGCACCGGCGGCCTGCAGACGGCTGGCCAGTTGCAGGTTGGACTCTTCGTCGAAACGCGCACGCAACTCGATCACCGCAGTGACTTCCTTGCCGTTACGCGCGGCATCGACCAGCGCATCGACGATTTCCGAGTTCGCGCCGCTGCGATACAGCGTCTGGCGTACTGCAAGCACGTGCGGGTCTTTTGCCGCCTGGCGCAGCAGGTCGACCACCGGCGTGAACGACTCGAAAGGGTGCAGCAACAGGATGTCCTGCTTGCTGACCACGCTGAAAACGTTTTCGCTGTTCTGCAGCAGCTTGGGGATGGCTGGCGTGAACGGCGGGTATTGCAATTCGGGGTGGCTGTCCAGGCCGGTGATGCTGAACAGACGCGTCAGGTTGACCGGGCCATTCACCTGATACAGCTCGGACTCGTGCAGGTTGAACTGCTTGAGCAGGTAGTCCGACAGGTGTTTCGGGCAGGTGTCCGCCACTTCCAGACGTACCGCATCACCATAGCGACGCGAGAACAGCTCGCCACGCAGTGCGCGCGCCAGGTCTTCCACGTCTTCGGAGTCCAGCGCCAGGTCGGCGTTGCGGGTCAGGCGGAACTGGTAGCAGCCCTTGACCTTCATGCCCTGGAACAGATCGTCAGCGTGGGCGTGGATCATCGACGACAGGAACACGAAATTATCGCCAGGCCCGCAGACCTCTTCCGGCACCTTGATCACGCGCGGCAGCAGACGCGGCGCGGGAATGATCGCAAGACCGGAGTCGCGCCCGAAGGCATCGATACCTTCCAGCTCGACGATGAAGTTCAGGCTCTTGTTGACCAGCAACGGGAACGGGTGCGTCGGGTCGAGACCGATCGGGGTGATGATCGGCGCGATCTCGTCGCGGAAATAGCGTCGTACCCAGGCCTTGAGCTTGGCCGTCCAGTGACGGCGGCGAATGAAGCGGACCTGATGTTTCTCCAGCTCCGGCAACAGAATATCGTTGAGGATCGCGTACTGACGATCCACATGACCGTGGACCAGCTCGCTGATCCTGGCCAGCGCCTGATGCGGCTGCAGACCGTCGGCGCCCGCCTGTTCACGGGCAAAGGTGATCTGCTTCTTCAGGCCTGCAACACGAATCTCGAAGAACTCATCGAGGTTGCTGGAGAAGATCAGCAGAAACTTCAGCCGCTCCAGCAATGGGTAGGACTCATCGAGCGCCTGTTCCAGAACCCGGATATTGAACTGCAGTTGCGACAGTTCACGGTGGATATACAGGCTGCTGTCGTCCAGGTTTGGCGCGACGATAGCGGGCACCGCAGCGACGGGTGCCTCGATGGCCGGGATTACTTCGATGTCAGGTTCGACCACGGGCGTTGCCTCCGGGACATCGACTTGAACAGCGGCTTCGATGAGTGCTTCGGTATTCATGAATGTTCCTGTGAGGCTATTGCCCCTTCAACAGTTGAGCGGCGCGAACAGCAAAGTAGGTAAGAATGCCGTCGGCGCCGGCGCGTTTGAAGGCAGTGAGGGACTCGAGAATCACCCCTTCACTCAGCCAACCGTTCTGGATTGCGGCCATGTGCATCGCGTATTCACCGCTGACCTGATAAACAAAGGTCGGCACTTTGAACTCATCCTTGACCCTGTACAGAATGTCCAGATAAGGCATGCCTGGCTTGACCATGACCATGTCGGCGCCTTCGGCAAGGTCGGCGGCCACTTCGTGCAGTGCCTCGTTGCTGTTGGCCGGGTCCATCTGATAGGAAGCCTTGTTGGCCTTGCCCAGATTCAGGGAGGAACCCACCGCATCACGGAACGGACCGTAGTAGGCACTGGCGTACTTGGCCGAATAGGCCATGATCCTGACATTCACATGCCCGGCCAGCTCCAAAGACTCGCGGATGGCCTGAATGCGACCGTCCATCATGTCCGACGGCGCGACCACCTGAGCACCGGCCTCGGCGTGCGACAGCGCCTGTTTCACCAGCGCGTCGACAGTGATGTCGTTCTGAACGTAGCCCTCTTCGTCGAGGATGCCGTCCTGGCCATGCGTGGTGAAAGGGTCCAGCGCCACATCAGTGATGACGCCCAGCTCCGGGAAACGGTCACGCAGGGCGCGGGTTGCGCGCTGGGCGATGCCGTCCGGGTTCCAGGCTTCGGCACCGTCGAGGGATTTCTTTTCCGGCGGTGTCACCGGGAACAGCGCCAGCGCAGGGATACCCAGTGCGACCCAGTGCTCGGCTTCCTTGAGCAACAGATCAACGCTCAAGCGCTCGACGCCAGGCATCGAGGCGATGGATTCACGACGGTTTTCACCATCGAGAACAAATACGGGAAGAATCAGATCGTCGACAGTGACAACGTTTTCACGCACCAGCCGACGGGAAAAGTCGTCGCGGCGATTACGGCGCAGACGAGTGAGAGGAAACAGGCGGTTAGCGGGGGTAAAGCTCACGGCGAGACTCCTGAGCCCGCTTACGCGGGCAAGCGCGACAGTTATAAGCCGCCATTATGACCAATGTGTGACAGTCATGGTTCGACCTGCGACTGCACGTCGCGGTCACGGCCTTAAAGGGGATACGACCATTGTGGTTGCAAGAATCTTTAACGTCGAGACACATATGGACACTTTCATGATTGCCTTGGGCGCGTTAGGCTGCGCGTTCATTTCGCCAGCATCCAGACAATGCTCCAGAATTTCTTGAACGAATTCGGCTACTTTGCCCTGTTCCTCGGCACCTTTTTTGAAGGCGAGACCATTCTGGTTCTTGCCGGATTCCTGGCGTTCCGCGGATACATGGACCTCAACATCGTCATCCTTGTGGCCTTTTTTGGCAGTTATGCGGGTGACCAGTTGTGGTACTTCATGGGGCGCAAGCATGGCCGCAAGCTTCTGGCGCGCAAGCCTCGCTGGCAACTCATGGGCGACAAGGCGCTACGGCTGGTCCGCAAGCACCCGGACATCTGGGTACTGGGCTTCCGCTTCGTGTACGGTTTGCGAACGGTCATGCCTGTGGCCATCGGCCTGTCGGGTTATCCACCGGGTCGTTATCTTCTGCTGAACGGTATCGGCGCGGCTGTCTGGGCTGCGGCGCTGGGTTCGGCTGCTTACCACTTCGGCGCGGTTCTCGAAGGCTTGCTGGGTAACGTCAAGAAATATGAACTCTGGGTGCTGGGCGCGCTGGTTCTGCTGGGGCTGGCCCTGTGGATACGCAGACGCATCAAGAACGCCCGTATCGCCCGTGAAGAGCGTGAAGAAAAGAGCCGCTTCTGCGCATCGGCAGCGGCCTCCGATCTGGAAACACCGGTCACCGTACCGGTCGATCTGACGAAAAAATCCGACGAATAAACTCCCCCGTACCTCTCCCGAGCGAAGGCTGACAGGCCTCGCTCGGCGACAGCGCACAGACGCTGCAGACCTCGCGACCACCGCCCTCCCCATGCACCTTGTGCGCAGCCAGCTTTTGCGCAGCCGACAATGCCTCAACTGAACACTCGGCCCGTAAAGCGATCAACTGAACAGACAAATTAAAACAAGCCTCAGGTTGATCGAGCACAAGGAGCCGATATCGATGCAGAAAAAAGTGGCTGTAATCCTCTCCGGCTGTGGCGTCTACGACGGTGCCGAGATCCACGAAAGCGTTCTCACCCTGTTGCGTCTGGATCAGCGCGGTGCGCAGGTTCAGTGCTTCGCGCCCGACATCACTCAGCATCACGTCATCAATCACCTGAACGGTGAGGAAATGCCCGAGTCGCGCAATGTGCTGGTCGAGTCCGCGCGCATTGCACGAGGCGAAGTGAAGGACATCCGCGAAGCAAATGCCGAAGACTTTGATGCCCTGATCATCCCGGGCGGCTTCGGCTCGGCAAAGAACCTTTCCGACCTTGCCCTGCAAGGCCCGGCCTGCCAGGTCGAAGCGGGATTGCTGGAGCTCGCCGAGGCGTTTGCCGAAGCCGGCAAACCGGTCGGGCTGATCTGCATCACCCCGGCACTCGCGGCCAAGATCTATGGCCCCGGCGTGACCTGCACCATCGGCAACGACCCTGAAACCGCTGCGGCCATCACCAAAATGGGCGGCAGCCATGCGGAATGCGCCGTCGATGACATCGTCGAAGACGAAGCGCGAAAACTGGTCAGTACACCTGCCTATATGGTCGCCAAGAGCATCAGCGAAGCGGCCTCGGGCATCAACAAGCTGGTTGACCGCGTGCTGGAGCTGACTCACGAGGGCGATGCCTGACCGTCGTCCTGCCTGCAAAACACCGCCCGTCAGGCGAGCGGTGTTTTGCAGGCCGGCCATAGTGATCCACCCGGGCTTTATGCTGTACTGTATGCATGAACAGTATACGAGTAATGCCAGATGTCCAGCCTCTATCCGGTTCGTGGCCGAGGTACTGCCAGCAATCCGCATAACCGTTTCGCGCCCAGTCAGTCGGTGGCCGAAGACGATGGCTGGTATCAGGAAGTGCCGCTTACGCAAGGTACTCAGGTCACCAGCGAAACAGCCAAAAGCATCATTACCCGCAACAGCTCGCCGGATATCCCCTTTGACAGGTCGATCAACCCTTACCGGGGCTGCGAGCACGGCTGCATCTATTGTTTCGCCAGACCCAGCCACGCCTATTGGGACATGTCGCCGGGCCTGGACTTCGAGACCAAGCTGATCGCCAAGACCAACGCGGCGGCGCTGCTCGAGCAGCAGCTGTCCAAACCCGGCTACCGCTGCGCGCCCATCACCCTCGGGGCCAATACCGACCCTTACCAGCCGATCGAGCGTGAGTACCGCATCACCCGGGCGACGCTGGAAGTGCTACTGCGTTATCGGCATCCGGTCAGCATCATTACCAAAGGCTCGCTGATCCTGCGCGATCTGGATCTGCTGGCAGAAATGGCCAGGCTGCGGCTGGTGTCGGTGTTCATCAGCCTGACGACGCTGGATGACGAGCTCAAATGCATCCTCGAACCCAGGGCCGCAGCGCCCAAGGCTCGCCTGCGGGCCATTCGGGTATTGCGTCAGGCGGGGGTCCCGGTCGGTGTGCTGTGTGCGCCGATGATCCCGATGATCAACGACAGCGAGCTGGAGGCACTGCTGAGCGAAGCGAAAGCTGCGGGCGCCTTGAGCGCCAGCTACGTGATGCTGCGCCTGCCGCTGGAAGTCGCACCGCTGTTCGACGAGTGGCTGAAGACGCATTACCCGCAACGCGCCGAGCATGTCATGAGTCTGATTCGTCAAAGTCGCGGCGGAGCCGTGTACGACAGCACGTTTGGTTCTCGAATGCGTGGCGAAGGACCGTTTGCCGACCTGCTGGCTCAACGCTATGCCTTGGCAATCAAACGACTCGGATTGAACAAACGGGGTGGATTTGCACTCGATTGCGATGCGTTTTGTCCGCCGGGAGGGCAAATGTCGTTGCTGTGACGAACTTGGTACTATCGTGCAAACCCGCGTCCCAGAGCCATCGCATTCAGTTTCGTTTAAGCTTCGGCGATTAGTCTGTAACTCGGAGTGTCATCAGCGATAGCGCTCAAGGGATTTGTTCGTGATGCCCTTCAGAGAGGGATCACATCCGGCTCTGGTCAAACAGGCATGAAGAATCCACATCAATTCGTCAGAGAGGGTGAAGACATGACAGACATCGGTAAACAGCATTCGGCTACGTCGTCCAGCACATCAAGCCATTCAGACAGCGCCGACGTAGCGTTGAAACATATCGTCGATGGCTTTGTACATTTCCGTAAAGAGGTCTTCCCCCAGCAGGAAGAACTGTTCAAGAAGCTGGCGACTGCCCAATCGCCACGGGCCATGTTCATCACCTGCGCCGACTCGCGCATCGTGCCCGAATTGATTACCCAAAGTTCGCCAGGCGACCTGTTCGTCACGCGTAACGTCGGCAACGTCGTACCGCCGTATGGCCAGATGAACGGCGGCGTGTCCACCGCTCTGGAATACGCAGTGGTTGCACTGGGCGTGCAGCACATCATCGTTTGCGGACACTCTGACTGCGGCGCCATGCGCGCAGTGCTCAACCCTGACAGCCTGGACAAGATGCCTACGGTAAAAGCCTGGTTGCGCCATGCCGAGGTTGCCCGCACGGTGGTCGAGCAGAACTGCAGCTGCAGCGGCGAACTGGAAACCATGCAGGTCCTGACTCAGGAAAACGTGATTTCCCAGTTGCAACACCTGCGCACCCACCCTTCGGTCGCAGCGAAAATGGCCAGTGGCCAATTGTTCATTCACGGCTGGGTCTACAGCATCGAAACCAGCGAGATCCTGGCTTATGACGCCGAGCTCGATCGTTTCATACCGCTCGACGGTACGGGACCGACGCCGATGGCTTCACCGAAAGCACGCTTTTCAGCCGACTGATCACCAGTCCGACTGACGGCAAGCCCTTCTTTATCAGCTGATGGCGACTGCGCAGGATGCGCGTCGCCCGTCTTGCCTCGTCTGAAGAATCCCGGAGAAGCGTCATGGGTATTACAGCATTGAAAACCGCTTTACCACGGGAGCTGCTCGCTTCCGTGGTCGTGTTCCTGGTCGCCCTGCCGCTGTGCATGGGGATCGCCATTGCATCCGGCATGCCTCCGGCCAAAGGTCTGATCACCGGCATCGTGGGCGGGCTGATAGTCGGCTGGATAGCCGGTTCGCCGTTGCAGGTCAGCGGCCCCGCAGCCGGTCTGGCAGTACTGGTTTTTGAAGTGGTGCGTGAGCACGGCATGGCCATGCTGGGTCCTATTCTGGTACTCGCCGGACTGCTTCAGCTGCTGGCAGGTCGATTCAAGCTTGGCTGCTGGTTCCGCGTCACGGCGCCTGCCGTGGTCTATGGCATGCTCGCCGGTATCGGCGTGCTGATCGTACTGTCACAGGCACACGTGATGTTCGACAGCGGTCCCAAACCCTCCGGGCTGGACAATCTGATCGCCTTCCCTTCCACACTGATCCAGGCCTTCGGACCCGGCACCGGCATGCAGGCCGGTATGCTCGGTCTGGGCACCATGCTGATCATGTGGGGCTGGGAAAAACTCCGTCCGCAGTCTTTGCGCTTCGTACCCGGCGCGCTGCTGGGCGTAGGTATCGCCACCGGCATCAGCCTGTTCATGGCCTTGCAGGTCAAGCGTGTCGAAGTGCCTGACAACCTGGCCGACGCCATCGACTGGCTTCGCCCGGCCGACCTGATGAATCTGGCCGATCCGGCCATTCTGGTGGCGGCTATCGTCGTAGCCTTCATCGCCAGTGCCGAAACGCTGCTTTCCGCCTCGGCGGTTGACCGCATGCACAGTGGCCAGCGTTCGGACTTCGACAAGGAACTCAGCGCTCAAGGCGTGGGCAACATGCTCTGCGGCCTGCTCGGTGCGTTGCCGATGACCGGCGTTATCGTACGCAGCTCGGCCAACGTCCAGGCCGGTGCCACCACGCGCTTCTCGACGATCTTCCACGGCCTGTGGCTGCTGGCGTTCGTGTTGCTGCTGTCGAGCGTACTGCAGAGCATTCCGGTCGCGAGCCTGGCTGGCGTGCTGGTCTACACCGGCCTGAAGCTGGTCGATCTGAAGGCGTTTCGCGGTCTGGGCCGCTATGGCCGGATGCCGATGTTCACCTATGCGGCGACTGCCATAGCGATCATCTTCACCGACCTGCTGACCGGTGTACTGGTCGGTTTCGGCCTGACTCTGGTGAAGCTGGCGTTCAAGGCTTCGCGTCTGAAGATCAATGTGGTCGAACTGGCGGGCGAGAAGGAATTCGAGCTGCGTCTGGTCGGTGCCGCAACCTTCCTCAAGGTGCCGGCGCTGACTCAGGCACTGGGCACTATCCCGCAGGGCAGCACGGTGCATGTGCCGTTGGGCAATCTGTCCTACATCGATCACTCGTGTCTGGAACTGCTGGAAGAATGGGGTCGTTCCAATGCTGCTCATGGCACCCGGTTGCTGATCGAATCGCGTGGCTTGAAGCGTCGTCTTGAAGGGCGGATCTACACGACAACGGGGATCGGCTCGGGCGCCGCCTGATAGTCGCGGCCCTGTTATCACAGCCCCGGAAACATGGGAGCCGGATGGGTCTTCGCGTAGCAGCGGAGCGATATCCGGCTCCTTCCATTGCTGGCGAAGACAGTGATTCGGGCCTCTGAATCAGACCGCGGAGCGCTCCAGCTCCAGGCCGACGCCCAATTGCCGTGACAGGCTTGGCCAACGCTGCCAGGCCGCCCCCGTTTCAGGGCTGATCAGCTTCTCGCGGTAGGCCTCGACCGAGTCCAGCGCGAAACTCTCCTCATCAAGCAGCTCATCGACAGCATGGTGCACCGCTTCGTCCAGCTGGTTGGCAAATTGCTCGCCGATCAACTGGTGGGCAATCACGCTGGCAACCGTGGTATTGGACGGTATCAGCGGCTGACCGAAATGCTTGATGTACAGGTCATTCACTTCCTCGACCAGCCGGTGGGCCAGATAGGCCTCGTCCAACAGGCTTTCCAGACCTTCGTGCCCATCCATGATGGAAGGCGGAGCCGCGAAAAAATGCTCGGCGATTTTCAGCACCGGCTTTATCTGCCCTTCGATCCCGGCCTCCAGCGCGACCTCATGAGCAGCGTCCAGCAGATCGGGGACCAGATCGATATAGGCCGTGACGAAACGCGTCAGTACGTCTTTCGCGTCGACTTCCGGCAGGTGAATGGCGGGATGAAGATGTGGGAGCTTTTGTTCCAACTGTTGCAGCAAGTGGCCGGTCCGGGCCTCATGTTGATGGGCTAGTTGTATCTGCTCGCGCAATGCGGCGGTGTTCATGGCTGCTGGCACTCCTTGAGGCGTCAGACCCCGTGGTTGGTTGATGAAGAGTCATACGTTAGCTTGCTTAACTAACCGCCTAAGACGGTTTTGCTATATGCGACTCATAGTTAGATATTTCGGCTATATCAAGATATCTTTTGCTCAATTTCTGACCAAATACGGCTGCCGTGCCCGGCTATGCGGACGCGCTGCAGCTCGCGTTTTGCATAAGCAGGCTACTCTGAAGTCGCCCGCAGCTCTTTCGACACGCGGTCCGACATAAAAAGTGAGCCACGCATGAGCCAGCCTCTTTTGTCCAAACGGCTCGTTCTGCGTTTGACGTGTTTAATAGTGATCATGCTGATGTGCGGATTGGCATTGCCGTCGCTCTACGGCGTGCTGACCGGACATGGCAGGACCGGCGTGCAGGGCCAGGACGCTTCGCGCCAGGTCGAGGTGCAATTCACCGCCGGCAACGCGGCCGGGATGACCTGGGCGTTCTACCCGCAGTCCCGCCAGATCCAGGTCCACCCCGGTGCGGTCAACGAGATGATCTTCATCGCGCAGAATCCGACCGACAGGCCGATGCAAGCCCAGGCCGTACCGGGTATTTCGCCTGTAAAGGCGGCAGCGTGGTTTCACAAGACCGAATGCTTCTGCTTTACCCAACAGACATTGCAACCGGGCGAGCGCATCGAGATGCCGGTGCGCTTCATCGTCGACCGTGACCTGCCCGACGATGTAAAAAGTCTGACGCTGGCTTATACGCTGTTCGATGTCACCACGCGCTAGGCGCTGTACGAAAAGTCGGCGAGCGAAGGTCAGGCGAGACAAAAACAGGCGAGGAACGGCCGGGGTCGCGTTCGACTCTACGTGTTGTAAATGAGCATTCCGATTGGACTCGCATCCGAGCCTGTTTTTAACGAAGCATCACCGATGCGCAGCCACTTTTCGTACAGAGCCTAGGCTCGGTGCGCAATATAGGCCATCATCCTCGACCTTACGCCGATCACGACTCGCGCTGACACCATGACCCGTACCCAGAAAGCCGTTTTCATTGCTGCCGCCATCGTCGCCCTGATTCTGGGCGTGATCCTCAGTCAGGTGCTGCCTGGCCGCAGCTCCCAGGACCAGGCGGCGCTCAACGACGCGGGTATTGTGCTGCTCCCCAAAAGCCGCCAATTGCCAGCCCTGAGCATGACCGACCAGAACGGCGCGGCTGTGGCGCTTGATGGCTTGAAAGACCAATGGACGCTGATGTTCTTCGGCTACACCTTCTGCCCGGACATCTGCCCCACGACGCTGGCGCAGATCAAGCAGATCAGGACCGAGCTGCCCGAAGAGACAGTCAAGCGTATGCGGGTGGTACTGGTCAGCGTCGACCCGAACCGCGACACGGCGCAGCAGCTCAAGCAGTACCTGGGCTACTTCGATCCGCAGTACATCGGCCTGACGGCACCTGTCGCTGATATTCAGACACTGGCCAATGCGGTGAGCATTCCGTTCATTCCCGCAGACACCAGTAAACCGAACTACTTCGTCGATCACAGCGGTAACCTGGCCCTGATCGGCCCGGACGGTACCCAGCGAGGCTTTATCCGCGCACCGCTGAACAATCAGAAGCTGGTGAGGCAATTGCCGGGGCTGCTGGAAAGGGATTAGGACCTGTGAGATTCCTGCGAGAGTGACCGGGGCAGCGATCCGCGTTGCTCACGAAGACTTGGTCCAAACGCTCTATTTTCCGGAGGCTTTACCGGCCTCTTCGCGAGCAAGCTCGCTCCCACGACGCGCATGTATAACTATGAGCGCAGAGCGTGGGAGCGATAGAGCGTTCCAGAACGCAGTCCCCGATGCTCTGCGTCGCAAGGGACGCAGAGCATTGGCGCGAGAACCGCAGGTTGCGATCAGATCAGAACGCCGGAACCACAGCGCCTTTGTACTTCTCGGCCAGGAATGTTTTCACTTCCGGGCTTTGCAAGGCGGCGACCAGCTTCTTCATCGCGTCCGAGTCCTTGTTGTCCGGGCGGGCCACCAGAATGTTCGCGTAGGGCGAATCGGCACCTTCGATGATCAGCGCGTCCTTGGTCGGATCGAGCTTGGCGCTCAAAGCGTAGTTGGTGTTGATCAGCGCCAGATCGACCTGAGTCAGTACGCGGGGCAGCGTGGCCGCTTCCAGCTCACGGAATTTCAGGTCTTTCGGGTTATTCACGACATCCGAAGGCTTGGACAGGATGTTGTCCGGCTCCTTCAGAGTGATCAGACCGGCCTTGGCCAACAGCAGCAAGGCGCGGCCTTCGTTGGTGGCGTCATTGGGCAGCGCGACATTGGCGCCATTGGGCAGGTCTGCCAGCGTCTTGAGCTTGTCAGAGTAAGCGCCGAAAGGCTCGATGTGCACCTTGGCCACGGCCACCAGATCAGTGCCTTTGCCCTTGTTGAACTCATCCAGATACGGCTGGTGCTGGAAGAAGTTCGCGTCCATACGGTTCTGCGACACCTGCACGTTAGGCTGAATGTAGTCATTGAACACCTTGATGTTCAAATCCACGCCTTCTTTGGCCAGGGTCGGTTTGACGAACTCGAGGATCTCGGCGTGCGGCACGGCAGAGGCCGCGACGGTCAGGGTTTCGTTGGCCTGCGCGGACAAGGCGGTGACAGCGGCGAATATGGCCAATAGTTTTTTCATGCAACAACTCCTTTGGGCCCGTACGAGACGGGCCGATACCAACGGGTTCGATCAACGATGTGTGAAATGCGCGACCAGTCTGTCGCCGATGGTCTGCAGAATCTGCACCAGCACCAGCAACAATACGACCGTCACGAACATCACATCGTTCTGGAAGCGTTGATAACCATAACGAATCGCCAGGTCGCCCAGCCCGCCAGCGCCCACGGCACCGGCCATGGCCGTGAACGACACCAGCGCAATGGCGGTCACCGTGATCGCTGCCAGAATGCCCGGCCGCGCCTCGGGCAGCAGCGCCTTGACGATGATCTGCCGAGTCGTTGCGCCCATGGCCTGCGTGGCTTCGATGATGCCGCGGTCCACCTCGCGCAAGGCTGTCTCTACCAGACGCGCAAAGAACGGCGTGGCGCCGGCGATCAGCGGCGGCAACGTGCCGAGGATACCCAGTGACGTACCGGTAATGATCTCGGTCAGCGGCATCATCACGATCAGCAGGATGATGAACGGCAGCGCGCGCAGCATGTTGACGATCACCCCGACCGTCGCATACAGCTGCTTGTGCTCCAGCAACTGACGCGGCGAGGTGAGAAACATCAGCACGCCCAGCGGCAGGCCGAGCAGGATCGTGAAACCGAGCGATACACCGAGCATGATCAGCGTGTCACCAGTGGCCACCCAGATCTCGTACCAGTCGACATTGGAAAACAGGTTCAGGAAAGCGTCCATCAGCGCAGCACCTCCATATGAACATCAGCGGCGGTGAAGCGCGCGAAGGCGGCGTCCATGTCGCCGCCGGTGATGGCCAGCGTCAACTGCCCGTAAGGGGTGTCCTTGATGCGGTCGATACGACCGGCGAGGATGCTGTAATCGACGCCGGTTTCCCGCGCCACGGTGCCGAGCAACGGCGCGTAGGTGGCCTCGCCCTGAAACGTCAGACGCACGATACGGCCTTGAACGTGAGCGAAGTCGTCACGCTGCTCGTTTTCGTCGACCTGCTCGTCTTCCTGCACAAAGCGCCTGGTCGTCGGGTGTTGTGGATGCAGAAACACATCAGCGACCTTGCCGTGCTCGACAATCACCCCGGCGTCCATCACGGCCACCTGATCGCAGACGCGACGAATCACGTCCATCTCATGGGTAATGAGCACGATGGTCAGCTTCAGCTCACGATTGATCTCGGCCAGCAGTTGCAAGACCGACGCAGTGGTCTGCGGGTCGAGTGCGCTGGTGGCTTCATCGCATAACAGAATTTTGGGTTTGGTGGCCAGTGCGCGGGCGATGCCGACGCGCTGCTTCTGGCCGCCCGACAGTTGTGCCGGGTACTTTTTGGCGTGATCGGACAGGCCGACCCGCTCCAGCAACTCGGCCACGCGCTGGTCGATCTGCTTGCGCGGCATATCGCCTGCCAGGGTCAGCGGCATGGCGACGTTGTCGGCCACGGTTTTGGACGCCAGCAGATTGAAGTGCTGGAAAATCATCCCGACCTGTTGGCGGAAGCGGCGCAGGCCGTTGGCATCGAGCGCAGTGACGTCTTCGCCATCGACCACGATCTGCCCACCACTCGGGGTTTCCAGGCGGTTGATCAGGCGCAGCAGGGTACTTTTGCCCGCGCCGGAGTGGCCGATGATGCCGAACACCTGGCCGCTGTCGACGCGCAGGCTGGTGGGGTGCAGGGCCGGTATTTCCTTGCCTGCCACCCGATAGGTTTTGTGGACGTTATGAAACTCGATCACGGAGCGAACCTTGTGGGGCGCGTTAAAAAATCAGCGCAGTGGCTAGAGCACCACCTGCTTCGTTACCTCGGCCGGATAAAGCCGGGCGCGCATTTTAGCCTGTCCGGCCCGCTGTGCTTAGCATTTATTTACCGGCTGTCCTGTGCAATGGGCATAACACGACCGTTGGTGAGCGTATGCGGAAAATAAAAGGAACGGCTGTTTTTAGCTCCGGTCACTTCTTGGATACCGTGATTTCCCGCTTACGCCAGGGAAGTCGTAATCAGCGAACCCAACTCAATGATTGGGGCGAGATAAGGAGTCTCTGATGGCTAGCAAGAACGCACCACCTGTAACCCAAACGCCCAAGAGCGAAATGGCAGGCACCGACACCCTGGACCGTGGCAATACCAACGAGAAGCTGGAAAGTCTCGAGCAGTTTCGCTCGGACGCCACCCAGCAAGCCCTGCGCACCAACCACGGCGTCAAGATTTCCGATAACCAGAACACCCTGAAAGTCGGCAACCGCGGCCCGTCGCTGCTCGAAGACTTCATCATGCGTGAAAAGATCACGCACTTTGACCATGAGCGTATTCCGGAGCGTATCGTCCATGCTCGCGGTACTGCAGCACATGGTTATTTCCAGACTTACGAAGACCATGGCGCCCTGAGTAAAGCAGGCTTCCTGCGTGATCCGGGCAAGAAGACCCCGGTGTTCGTGCGCTTCTCCACCGTTCAGGGCCCACGCGGCTCGGGCGACACCGTGCGTGACGTGCGTGGCTTCGCCGTCAAGCTCTACACCGACGAAGGCAACTTCGACCTGGTGGGCAACAACATGCCGGTGTTCTTCATTCAGGACGCCATCAAGTTTCCTGACTTCGTGCACGCGGTGAAACCCGAGCCGCACAACGAAATCCCGACGGGTGGCTCGGCTCACGACACTTTCTGGGACTTCGTCTCGCTGGTGCCGGAGTCCGCGCACATGGTGCTGTGGACCATGTCCGACCGTGCGATCCCGAAAAGCCTGCGCACCATGCAGGGCTTTGGTATCCACACCTTCCGCTTCATCAACAACGAAGGTGAGTCGAGCTTCGTGAAGTTCCACTGGAAGCCCAAGTTCGGCGTCTGCTCGCTGGTCTGGGACGAAGCGCAGAAGCTCGCCGGCAAGGACACCGACTTCCACCGCCGCGACCTATGGGAGTCCATCGAGATGGGCGACTACCCGGAATGGGAACTGGGTGTACAGATCGTTGCCGAGGAAGATGAGCACAAGTTCGACTTCGACCTGCTCGATCCGACCAAGATCATCCCGGAAGAACTCGTGCCGGTCACCCCGCTTGGCAAGATGGTCCTGAACCGTAACCCGGACAACTATTTCGCCGAGACCGAGCAGGTTGCCTTCTGCCCTGGCCACATCGTGCCGGGTATCGATTTCTCCAACGATCCGCTGCTGCAAGGTCGTCTGTTTTCCTACACCGACACGCAGATCAGCCGTCTGGGTGGGCCGAACTTCCACGAAATCCCGATCAACCGTCCGATTGCGCCGAACCACAACGGTCAGCGTGACGCACAGCATCGCACCACTATCGACAAGGGCCGCGCTTCCTACGAGCCGAACTCGATCGATGGCGGCTGGCCGAAAGAAACCCCTGCCGGCCCGGTAGATGGCGGCTTCGAGACCTACCCTGAGCGTGTTGAAGCGCACAAGGTGCGTGAGCGCAGCGAATCGTTCGGCGACCACTTCTCGCAGGCCACCCTGTTCTTCCAGAGCATGAGCCACCACGAGAAAGAGCACATCATCGCGGCCTACAGCTTCGAGTTGGGCAAGGTCGAGCGCGAGTACATTCGTGCCCGTCAGGTCAACGAGATTCTGGCCAACATCGATCTGGAGCTGGCCAAGCGTGTAGCCGCCAACCTAGGCTTGCCAGCACCGACTGCCGGTACCGTACCTGTGCGTCAGACTTCGGTTAAAGAGTCGCCGAAGCTGAGCCAGGTCAACCTGCTTTCTGGCGATATCGTTTCGCGCAAGGTTGCCATTCTGGTGGCTGACGGCGTCGACGGCAAAGCGGTCGAAGCCATGAAGGCTGCACTGACTGCCGAAGGCGCACACGCCAAGGTATTGGGCCCGACCTCCGCACCGGTCAAGACAGCTGACGGCAAGAGCCTGCCAGTGGACGCATCGGCTGAAGGCCTGCCTTCGGTAGCGTTCGACGCAGTGTTCGTGCCGGGTGGCAAGGCTTCGATCGAAGCGCTGAAAGGCGACGGCGTGGCATTGCACTTCATCCTCGAAGCCTACAAGCACCTCAAGGCCATCTCCTTTGCCGGGGAAGCCAAAGAGCTGCTGAGTCTGCTACGCCTGGAAGAAGATGCTGGGCTGCTGGAAGTGTCCGATAGCAAATCGTTCAAACCGTTCTTCCACGCGATTGCTCAGCACCGCGTGTGGGATCGTGAAGTGAAAGCCAAGGCTGTTCCGGCTTGATCTGACGCTGCTATATCGCTCCCACGCTCAGGCGTGGGAGCGCCTTTCTGAACGCTCTCGCCCCCCCCCCGCATAGATTCCCCAACACTTCTCGTCCTTTACGCTGCGCGTGGGAATGCAGTTCTGGACGCTAATCGTGATACATGATCTCGATGAGCACACGAAATGGGGTTTCTGACCGCAGGGCATCCGAGAGAACCGAGCGACGCTTTGCTTGTTTGAGAAAGCGCTATTCCGGGCGATACATACTCAGCGGATGTAACGGCCCTTTCGCGAACAAGTTCGCTCCCACGGCCTTCGGCCAGAATCAAGAGCGGATCAAGGATCGGCTCAGGACTTGGCTGGTGTCAGGATGATCTGCGCTTTTTCATTGCGCTCGATCTGGCGACGCAATTGCAGTTCGAAATCCGGATTGGTCTTGACCACTCGCTTGGTCAGCAACGTCGCCAGCCACGGATAGTCTTCGGTGCGCGGCACCACCATCAGCACTTCGCAGTTGAACGCTACGGTATCGGCTGCGATATCGTCCAGTTGGCGACGCAGTGCACGCATATCGCCGATCTTGAGTTCAATCGTCGTGCTTTCTGCCGACGGATCAATCAGCTTGGCAACCCTTCTGGCCTCGGCCGCCTTCAAATCCGCTTCGGCTTTTTCCAGCTCGGCCTTGCGCGCATGGGCAATGGCGCCGTTGACGCCGCTGGTCAGCGCCGGTGCCTTGGGCATCAGGGCGCGTGCACGGCTCAGCGCAGAGGCCGCCGCGTTCATGTCACCCTTCTGCAGGCTGATCTGGCTACGGCTCAGATAGGCTTCGGCCAGACGACGCTGAAAAGGCTCCAGACGGATGTCGGCAGGATTGGCCGCCTGCAACGCCGCCAATTGGTCCTCGGCGGTTGCCAGCTCATTGCCGGCGATGTTCTGCTCGAGCTGAGCGAACGCGTCAGGCTGAGCCTCGGAGGCAGGCGTCTCGACAGTGGGCGCACTCTGGCAGGCACCCAACAGGATGGAAAATGCGACAAGCAGCAGATAGCGTGGGGCGAACGGCTTCATTCCTGCGATTCTCTAGTTTGCGCAAAAAACGAGCAAGTCTACACCGCTCGCCTGGGTAGAACAAAGCTGAGCAAGAACAACGCCGCAGCGGATACCACTATAGACGGTCCGGCGGGGGTGTCCTTGAACCAGGACAATGATAGCCCGGCACACACGGCTATCACGCCCAACAGGCTCGCGCCCAGCGCCATTTGCTCCGGCGAACGGGCGTGACGCTGTGCCGCAGCCGCCGGGATGATCAACAGCGACGTAATCAGCAGCACACCGACGATTTTCATCGCAACCGCGATCACAACGGCGATCAGCAGCATCAGCGTCATGCGCAGTGTAGCAACCGGCAGGCCTTCGACCCGCGCCAGTTCTTCATGCACGGTCATTGCCAGCAGTGGGCGCCACAGCGCGACGATCAGCACCAGCACCAACGTGCTGCCGCCCAGAATCCAGCCCAGATCAGCCGGGCTGATGGCCAGCAGATCGCCGAACAGGTAGGCCATCAGGTCGATGCGCACTTCGTGCATGAAACTGAGCACCACCAGCCCCAGCGACAAGGTGCTTGGCGCCAGAATCCCCAGCAGCGTGTCCGAAGCCAGCGGCTGACGCTGCTGCAACGTGACCAGCAACACCGCCAGCAGCAGGCAGCCGACCGTCACCGCGATGGTCGGGCTGATATCCAGCAGGAAGCCCAGTGCGACGCCGAGCAGCGCGGCGTGGGACAGTGTGTCGCCAAAATACGCCATGCGCCGCCAGACCACGAATGATCCCAGCGGGCCAGCGACCACGGCCAGAGCAACGCCTGCGAGCAAGGCATACAGTAGAAAATCAGCCATGCTTGCAGCTGTCTCCGTGAACGTGAGTGTGAGAGGTCGCAGCGTCATTCACCACCGCGCCATGCAGATCATGGGCGTGGTCGTGATGGTGGTGATAAATCGCCAGGCTCTGCGCATTGTTGCCGAACAGCTCGACAAAGGCCGGATCATGGCTGACCTGCTCGGGATGCCCGGAGCAACAAACGTGGCGGTTCAGGCACACCACCTGATCGGTGGTGCTCATGACCAGATGCAGATCATGGGAAACCATCAGCACGCCGCACTGGTGGCGGTCGCGCAGCCGGGTAATCAGGCTGTACAGCTCGGCCTGTCCAGCCACATCGACACCCTGCACCGGTTCGTCGAGGACCAGCAACTCAGGCTTACGCAACAATGCGCGGGCCAGCAGAACACGCTGCATCTCGCCGCCGGAAATGCCTTGAATCGGGCTGTCGATGACCTTTCCGGCGCCGACTTCTTCCAGCGCCGACGCTGCGGCCGTGCGATCCACACCGGGAACCAGGCGCAGGAAACGCAGCACCGACAGCGGCAGCGTCTGGTCCACATGCAGCTTTTGCGGCATGTAGCCGACACGCAACTTCGGCTTGCGCCAGACGCTACCGGAGTCGGGCTTGAGCAGCCCCAGCACCGCACGCACCAGCGTGGTCTTGCCGGCACCGTTGGGGCCGATCAGGGTAACGATCTCGCCGGGTTTGACGCTCAACTGGATGTCATCCAGAACGTTTTGCCCGGAAAGCGTCACGGCGACCTTGTCCAGACGTATCAATGCATCCGACATCAAGCGGCCTTGCAGCCAGCGCACACGCCGACGATCTCGACCGTCTGGCCTTCGACCGCGAAGCCGACGCCTGCGGCGGCATCGACCACGGCATTGCTGATGGCCGGGTGCTGCAGCTCGATCGCCGCATGACACAGGCGGCAAATCAGGAACTGGCCCTGATGCGCGTGAGTGGGGTGGTTGCAGCCAGTGAAGGCGTTGAGCGAGGCAATCCGGTGCACCAGACCGTTTTCCAGCAGGAAATCCAGCGCACGGTAAACGGTTGGCGGGGCCGCACGGCGCCCGTCTTCATCACTCAGCACCGCAAGGATGTCGTAGGCACCCAGCGGCTTGTGGCTTTGCCAGACCAGTTCCAGCACGCGACGGCGCAAGGTGGTCAGGCGCAGACCCTGTTTGGCGCACAGCGTATCGGCTTCGGCGAGGGCCGAATGCACGCAGTGAGAGTGGTCATGGGGGCGACTGGCCAGGGGAGTATTGGGCATGAGCAGCGACGATATTGGCTAGAGACGTTATTATGTTACCCGTTCCTGGCTGATATGAGTGATTCGAGTGCGCCGTCTTTTAAATCTTGCTGCTGTTTTCTGGGTCAGCCTGCTGATCATCGCCCCCGCTCAGGCCGAGGTCCGAGTGCTGACCAGTATCAAGCCTCTGCAGCTGATTGCGGCCGCTGTACAGGATGGCGTCGGTACACCGGAAGTGCTTCTGCCACCGGGTGCCTCACCGCATAACTACGCGCTGCGCCCATCCGACGTACGGCGCGTACAGGAAGTCGAGTTGCTCTACTGGATCGGCCCGGACATGGAAACCTTCCTGCCGCGCGTCCTGAAAGGCCGCAAACTGCCTACGGTTGCCGTACAGACGCTGCCGGGCATGCACTTGCGCCACTTTGGCGAAGACAATGCCTCGCATGATGACCACGAGCATGATCACGACAACGACGCAGACGAACATGACCACGACCACCGTCCCGGCAGTCTCGATTCGCACCTGTGGCTGTCGACCGTCAACGCGCGGGTGATCGCCGCAAAAATGGCCACCGACCTGAGCGCCGCCGACCCCGCCAACGCAGCACGCTACGCCAGCAACGCCGAGGCTTTCAGCAAACGTCTCGATACACTGGACGCCCGTATCAAGCAACGTGTCAGCGCAGTGGCAGGCAAGCCGTACTTCGTGTTCCACGAGGCCTTCGATTATTTCGAAGAGGCCTATGGGCTCAAGCATGCCGGCGTATTCGCCATCGCCGCCGAGATCCAGCCCGGCGCCCAGCACGTCGCCGCCATGCGCGAACGCCTGAAAGCTGCCGGCAAGACCTGCGTATTCAGCGAGCCACCCCTGCGCCCGCGCCTGGCCGAAACCCTGAGCGCCGGCCTGCCGGTCAAACTGGCCGAACTGGACGGACTGGGCGGCTACACCCCGGCCACCGCGCAGGGTTACGAGCAAGTACTGCAAAAGCTGGCTGATGATTTGGCAGGTTGCCTGAGCAGTCTCTGACTGCCACCGCCCACATAGCAGCACTGCTGTGTGACGCAGAGCGTCACGAACTGCATTCCCACGCGTGAGGAACGATAGTCATCAGGGATAACACTATCGTGCCCATGCTCCGCGTCCTCTTGCGACGCAGAGCGTCACCAACTGCATTCCCACGCGGAGCATGGGAACGATAGTCAGCCGCCCAACTAGCTCAGGCTCGCGGAGACAGGTCCGGTCTCAGAGCGCAAACGGCAATGCAATGTGCGCTTCCTGGCGCTCGGCCAGGCGGCGCTCGAACTCCGCAGGATCATGAATCAGCACATCCTGCCCGGCGAAGGTTTCGGCGGCGATCAAACGTGACAGCCAGAAACGCACACAAGCGATACGCAACATGATCGCCCACAGCTTCGACTCCGCAGCCGTGAACGGTCGCAAGCCCGCATAGGCACCCAGCAAGGCGCGCGCGCGAACAGCGTCGAGCTGACCGTTTTCCCGGGAACACCAATCGTTCAGGGCAATCGCCAGGTCGTACAACATCGGACCCGAGCAGGCATTGTAGAAATCGATCAACCCGGTCAGGTGCGTCCCTTCGAACAGTACGTTGTCGCGAAACAGGTCGGCATGCAGGTTGGCGCGCGGCAGCGCCATGATCTGCGGCTTGAACGCCTCGATTTCCTGAAGGCTCTTTTCAAGCAGCGCTCGCTGAGTCTCGCCCAGGTGCGACAGAAAATTGCGCCCCTCGCTCAGCATCCAATCCAGACCGCGATCAGTCTTGCGCTCGACGATCTGCCCGCGGGTTGCCAGATGCAGGTTGGCCAGCAACTCACCGATCTGCACGCAGTGCTGGGTGTTCGGCTCGCTGATGTGCTTGCCCGGCAGACGCGGCTGCAAAAGCGCCGGTTTGTCTGCCAGCTCGCGCAGCGCCTGACCGTCGGTGGTGCGCAGCGCATAAGGCACTGGCAGATCGGCTTCATGCAGCACGTCGAGCAGTTCGATGAAGAACGGCATCTCCTGAACCGGGCCGCGCTCGACCAGCGTCAGCACGAACTCGCCCTGCTCCAGGCTGATGAAGTAATTGGTGTTTTCACTACCGGCAGCGATGCCCTGATAGTCAAGCAGACGGCCGAGCCCGTAAGGGGCGAGAAATGTTTCCAGCTCGGGCCGAGCCAGTGGGGTAAAAACGGACATATCAGGACTGCCAACGATTGAAGTGAATGTAGGGTGCTACCAGCTGAATATTTCCCACTGCGGGATCAGCATGTCCGGTTGGTCCGAACGAATGAAATTGGGGCTTGTACCATCGGCGCGCACCAGAAAATAGGGTTTGCCGTGTTTCGGGGTGATTTTAACCGCATACAGAAAGCCGTTCTGGCGGTATTCCTGAATGGTTCTGTCACCGTCAGTGCGAATAGTAACGTCCGGCGCCGCAGAAGGTGGATCTTCTGCTGCAACAGCGAGCAAAGGGCAAAAGGCCAACAGCCCGGTCAATATCAGTCGATTTACCTTGCGCATGATAACCTTGTCCCTTTGTCGTCAATGGTTCGCGCATTCTAGCGCCGACCCCGCCGAAAAGGTTGATTCTGCTCATGACCCAAGCGCCACTCGTCCTGGTAGACGGTTCCTCCTACCTCTACCGCGCCTTCCACGCACTGCCACCACTGGCCACCTCCAAAGGATTGCCGACCGGTGCCGTCAAGGGCGTGCTCAACATGCTCAAAAGCCTGCGGCGCCAGTACCCGGACAGCCCGCTCGCCGTGGTGTTCGACGCCAAGGGCGGGACGTTCCGTGATGCGCTGTACAACGACTACAAAGCTAACCGGCCGAGCATGCCGGACGATCTGCGCGTGCAGGTCGACCTGCTGCATGCCTGCGTCAAAGGCATGGGCTACCCGTTTCTGTGCGTCGAAGGCGTCGAAGCCGATGACGTGATCGGCACGCTGGCACGCAGCAGCGCGGCAGCCGATCGTCCAGTGGTGATCTCCACCGGCGACAAGGACATGGCGCAACTGGTCGACGGCCACATCACCCTGGTCAATACGATGACCGGTAGCGTGATGGATGTGGCGGGCGTGAAAGAGAAATTCGGCGTCGGTCCGGAGCACATCATCGATTACCTGGCTTTGATGGGCGACAAGGTCGATAACATTCCCGGCGTGCCCGGCGTTGGCGAGAAGACCGCGGTCGGTCTGCTGGTCGGCATTGGCGGCGGCATCAAGGTGCTTTACGAGAACCTCGACAAGGTCGCTTCCCTGCCGATCCGTGGCGCCAAGACCCTGGCCGCCAAACTCGAAGAACATCGTGAGATGGCCTTTCTATCTTACGAACTGGCGACCATCAAGATCGACGTACCGCTGGACATCGAGCTGGATCAATTGCATTGCGGCGAGCCCGACCGCGACACGTTGATGGAGCTGTACGCCGAGCTGGAATTCAAGAGCTGGATCGAAGACCTGCAACGCGACGCCAAACGTGCCGGCCAGGAGCTGACCGTCGAAGAGCCTACTGTCGAGGCCAGGGAAGCGGCTTATGAAGTCATTCTTCAACAGGGCCAGTTCGATGCGTGGCTGAAGAAGCTGCAGGCCGCGCCGCTGTTTGCCTTCGTCACCCAGAGCAACGGCACCGATGCCCAGCGTGCGCAACTGGTCGGCCTGTCGTTCGCCATTCAGACCCACGAAGCCGCTTACATTCCGCTGACCCACTCGTACATGGGCGTGCCGCAGCAGCTGGACCGCGACACCGTGCTCAAGGCGCTCAAGCCACTGCTGGAAGATCCGGACAAAACCAAGGTCGGCCAGCACGCCAAGTTCGCAATAAATCTGCTGGCCAATTGCGCGATCGACGGCGATCAGGCGCAAGGTATCGACCTGCAGGGCGTGCGCTTCGACACCATTCTGGAATCCTACGTACTGGACTCCACCGCCACCCGCCATGACCGCGACAGCCTGGTGGCCAAGTACCTGACGCACACGCCGATCAATTTCCAGGAAATTGCCGGCAAAGGCGCCAAACAACTGAGCTTTGACCAGATTGCCCTGGAGCAGGCGGGCAATTACGCCGCCGAAGAAGCGGACCTGACCCTGCGCCTGCATGAAGTCTTCGACGCACGGCTGGCCGCGATTCCGACCCTGCAGCCGGTATTGAACGATATCGAGATGCCGCTGGTGCCTGTGCTGGCGCGTATCGAGCGCCAGGGCGCGCTGGTCGATGCCAACCTGCTGGGCATCCAGAGCGTCGAACTGGGCGACAAGATGACTGCGCTGGAGCGCGAAGCCTTCGCCATTGCCGGCGAAGAGTTCAACCTCGGCTCACCCAAGCAGTTGGGTGTGATTCTCTACGAAAAACTCGGCATGCCGATTCTCAGCAAGACCGCCACCGGCCAGGCATCGACTGCCGAGGCCGTGCTCGCCGAACTCGCGGAGCAGGATTTCCCGCTGCCCAAGGTGCTGATGCAATACCGCTCGATGAGCAAGCTCAAGAGCACCTACACCGACCGCCTGCCAGAGCAGATCAACCCGCGCACCGGGCGGATTCACACCTCCTATCATCAGGCAGTGGCCGTCACCGGTCGCTTATCGTCCAGCGATCCGAACCTGCAGAACATCCCGATTCGTACCGCTGAAGGCCGGCGCATTCGTCAGGCGTTCGTGGCCCCGAAGGGTTACAAACTGCTGGCCGCCGACTATTCGCAGATCGAACTGCGCATCATGGCGCATCTGGCTCAGGACGAAGGGTTGCTGCACGCATTCCGCAATGACCTGGACGTTCACCGCGCGACGGCTGCGGAGGTTTTTGGCGTCGAGCTGGAAAACGTCACCACTGACATGCGTCGTAGCGCCAAGGCAATCAACTTCGGTCTGATATACGGCATGAGCGCATTCGGTCTGGCCAAGCAGATTGGCGTCGATCGCAAGCAGTCACAGGCGTATGTCGACCGCTACTTCGCCCGCTACCCTGGCGTGCTGAACTACATGGAGCGCACCCGGGCCCAGGCTGCCGAGCAAGGTTTTGTCGAAACCATCTTCGGTCGTCGCCTGTACCTGCCGGACATCAACGCCAAGAACCAGTCCCTGCGCAAAGGCGCGGAACGCATGGCGATCAACGCGCCGATGCAGGGCACCGCTGCGGACATCATCAAAAAAGCCATGGTGGCGGTGAACGGCTGGCTGGACGAGTCCGGCCTGGATGCTCGGGTCATCCTGCAGGTTCACGACGAACTGGTGCTTGAAGTGCGCGAGGACCTGGTCGATCAGGTCAGTGAACAGATCCGTCCACACATGAGCGGCGCAGCAGAACTGGCAGTGCCATTGCTGGTGGAAGTGGGGGTTGGCAACAATTGGGACGAGGCTCACTGAGCCTGAAATGGCGGACCTGTACGCAGGTTCGTCAAATACTGTAGGAAATGTGAACTTTTCTTCACTGCTGGAACTTAACCGTTTGGACAGGAGTCAGACGTGTCGATTGGTTGAAAAATCGATCGTGCTCCTAGTTGTGTTAAGTGTTGGCAGTTATCCAGATCCCACCCTAAGGTCTGGACCTTAAGCCCCGGAACTTCCCCCTCCCCATGCGAAGTCCGGGGTCTTTTTTGCCTGCGATTTACTCCGCAGGTGCCTTGTCTTCCAGTTCCATCCAGTCGGCCAGCACGGTGTAAGCCTCTTCCAGCCCCATGCGCTTGGGGGCCGAGAACAACTGGATGCTCACTGCATCGCCCCAGCCTTTGCGAATCTCGGCCTGAACCTTGAGCAGCGTGTTCTTGGCCGCGCCGTAGGTCAGCTTGTCGGCCTTGGTCAACAGAATGTGCATCGGCATGTTGCTGGCGATGGCCCAATCGAGCATCAGCACGTCGAAGTCGGTCATTGGATGACGGATATCCATCATCAGGATCAGACCCTTCAGGCTTTCGCGGCTGCCCAGATAGGCTTCCAGGTGACGCTGCCAGTGCAGCTTGAGCGGGATGGGCACTTTGGCGTAGCCGTAACCGGGCAGGTCGACCAGACGGCGATCTTCGTCCAGACCGAAAAAGTTCAGCAACTGGGTACGCCCCGGGGTCTTGGATGTACGCGCCAGGCTGGCGTGGGTCAGGGTGTTCAGCGCACTCGATTTGCCCGCGTTGGAGCGACCGGCAAACGCGACCTCAAAACCTTCGTCGTCGGGGCATTGGTCGACCTTGGCGGCGCTGAGCATGAACGTGGCCTGTTGGCACAGACCGAGGATGGGGTTTTTGAGTTGCATGTGATTTCCGGTGAAGACCTGCCTGCAAGGGGTGCGGCAGGAGGTGTCGGTTTCGTTTGGATGCGTGCGCATATAATGACACACCTGTCCCCCGACCCACACTCACACCGTATCGGGCCGCTCTGACGGATGTGCTGGAACATTCAGACATGACCTGCTTCACTCCTTATGCAAAAAGGCCGTCCTCGGTCGCCCATTTTTACAACCTCAGCGTTACACTAACGAACTCAGGCTTTCGCGTCCGGTCGAAACCACCGTCGCTTGAAGGCGATTCAATCTGCTCAGGAGTAAAGCATGCGTAATCTGATCATCAGCGCCGCTCTGGTTGCCGCCAGTCTGTTCGGTATGTCCGCCCAGGCTGCCACGCCCATCGAGGCCGGCAAGCAATATGTCGAGCTGGCAAGCGCTGTGCCTGTTGCCGAGCCAGGCAAGATCGAAGTCGTCGAACTGTTCTGGTATGGCTGCCCGCATTGCTACGCGTTCGAGCCGACCATCAATCCGTGGGTTGAAAAACTGCCGTCCGACGTCAAGTTCGTACGCATCCCTGCCATGTTCGGCGGCCCTTGGGACGCTCACGGCCAACTGTTCATCACCCTGGACACCATGGGCGTCGAGCACAAGGTTCACGCGGCCGTATTCGAAGCCATCCAGAAAGGCGGCAAGCGCCTGACCGACAAGAATGACATGGCTGATTTCGTCGCCACACAGGGCGTGAACAAGGAAGACTTCCTGAAGACGTTCGACTCTTTCGCAGTCAAGGGCAAGATCGCCCAGTACAAGGAACTGGCCAAGAAGTACGAAGTTACTGGCGTTCCGACCATGATCGTCAATGGCAAGTACCGCTTTGACCTGGGTTCTGCCGGTGGTCCGGAAAAGACCCTGGAAGTTGCCGACCAGTTGATTGCCAAAGAGCGAGCGGCTGCCGCAGCCGCCAAGTAAGCGCACATCATGCGCCGCTGGGGCAAAGGCAGTACCCGTATCGTTGGCCTGCATGATCCGCAGGTCAACGAACATCATCTGCTGCAAAACGGCCTGCCGGAAGACGGCAGGCTGCGTTTGCTCAGTTTCAATATCCAGGTGGGTATCAGTACCCAGCGCTACCATCACTACCTGACACGCAGCTGGCAGCACTTGCTGCCGCATGGCGGTCGGGCGGGCAACCTGCAGAAGATCGGCGATCTGATCAACGATTTCGATCTTGTCGCGCTGCAGGAAGTCGACGGCGGCAGCATGCGCTCCGGCTTCGTCAATCAGGTCGAGCATCTCGCCCAACTGGGCGGCTTTCCGTACTGGTATCAACAGCTCAATCGCAATCTCGGGCGTCTGGCGCAGCACAGCAACGGCGTGCTGAGCCGTCTGCGTCCGACCAAGATCGAGGATCATCCGCTGCCAGGCCCGGCCGGGCGCGGCGCAATCCTTGTGCGTTTCGGCGAAGGCGAGGATGCGCTGGTCGTGGTCATGATGCACCTGGCGCTGGGGACTCGGACCAGAACCCGGCAGCTTGCCTACATTCGCGAACTGATCGGCGGTTATCGCCATCAGGTGCTGATGGGCGACATGAACACCCACGCCAATGACCTGCTGGAACACTCGCCGCTACGGGATCTGGGGCTTCTGGCCCCGCAGATAGAGGCGACCTTTCCGAGCTGGCGGCCACAACGCTGCCTCGATCACATTTTGCTCAGCCCGACCCTGACGCTCGAACGCGTACAGGTGCTGGCGCAACCCATTTCCGATCACCTGCCTGTCGCTGTCGAGATTCGCCTGCCTGACTCACTGCGTGGGGACTCACTGCCTGTGCCCTCTGGTGGAAGCCTTGCATGAGCGACGACGCGGAGCGTTGGAAAGAGAAATACCTCAAAGGGATCGAGCAACAGGACAAGCTCGAAAAGCGCTGGGATGCGCGGCTCGATTTGTTGCGCCGCGGTCTGGTGCGCAGCAGTCTGGCGGCGGAGGGCTCTGACCGCGCTGTCGATGAATGCATGAAGGAAATGCGCGAAATCGTCCGCAAGGACGATATGGATGCGGGCCTGGCAGCCCTGATCCCGCGCCTCGAAAAAGCCGTACTGGACTCTGAACAACGCCGCGAAGTCAGGGCCGCGCAAATCAGCTCGGCATTGACCGCACTGGTTGCACAACTGCAGTCACTGCCGCTGCCACGCGACGTACGCAAGCCGCTCAAGCGCTTTGCCAAGGAGCTTGAAGAGCGCGCCTCCCAGGCCCGCGAGCTGCCCCTGTTGCTCGGCGAGTTGAGCAATTTGCAGGGCCAGGCCCTGACCCAGGTTGAAAAACCCGAAGAAGGTCCGCGCCAGGGATTGCTGCAACGCCTGTTCGGTTCGCGCGAAGGCCACAGCAACGACTCCCATCCCGAGGCTGCTCACCCCGACGACGCCACCTTCTCCGCGCCGGAATCGCATGAACCCGATGCCGAGCCGCGAGCAGCGAACACTCACGCCCCGCCAGACGCCCCTCCTGTCGAAGCCGAGGCTGTTGATTCCCCTGCCGCAGCACCCATTGCCGCAGACAGCACGCCGCCAGCGCCTGCCCCGGAAACCGCTGCGCCTGCCGCAGTAATACCCGCTGCAGTGACGCCTGAAGAACCTGTGCCACCGGCCACTGCCACGGATATTGCCCCGATATCGGCAGAAGCCGTCGCCGAACCTGCACCTGCCACCGTCGAACCCATCGATTTTGCGGATGTTCTGGCGCCAGTCCCATCAGTGCCCTACCAGCAGCGGCCCGCGCCAATCGAGGTGACAGTTGAGGAACCCGACGCAGAGGCCGAGCAGCAGCCCGAATCGGCAGAGGGCGAAGAAGGTTACGCGCTGCCCTCCTCACCAGAGCCCAGCTACAGCTCTGTGGCGGCACACATTGAACAAACCCTGCTGGGCCTGCTGGACGACCTGACCCTGTCCGAGCACTTTCGCCCGCAGGTCGAGGACATGCAGTTACGCTTGAAACATGGGCTTAACTGGTACGAGTTGCTGCCGATCCTCGACGATCTGGCGGTGTTGATGCTGGCGATCAACAACGGCGGTCAGCAGGAGTTCGGCACTTACCTCAAGCAGCTCAATGAGCGGCTCGAATCGTTTCAGAGCCACCTGCAGGCCGCCAGTGAAGATCATGCCGAAGACCAATCCACCGCGCGCGACCTGAACGACCAGTTGCGCGAACAGGTGGGCGGCCTGCAAAGCAGTGTTCAGGACGCCTCCGATCTGCCCAGCCTCAAGCGAGTGCTCGATAATCGGCTCGAGGCGCTGCTTGGCACTATGGATCACTACCAGCTCAAACGCGATGCCCGCGAGCGCGAAGTGGCCTCGCGCCTGCAAGGTCTGGCGGCCCGCGTCGCGAGCATGGAGCAGGAAGCCCTGGGTTTCAGGACTCACCTGGAGGAACAGCGTCAAAAGGCCCTGATCGACCCGCTTACCGGACTGCCCAATCGTGCCGCCTGGGGTGAGCGCCTCGAACAGGAGATGGCCAGGTGGCAGGAAGAAAAAAACAGCTTGCTGGTGTGCATTCTGGACCTGGACCATTTCAAACGCATCAACGATGGCTACGGTCACCTGGCTGGCGACAAGGTATTGAAGATCGTCGCCAATGTCCTCAGCAAACGCCTGCGCGCCGATGACTTCATGGCACGGTTTGGCGGCGAAGAATTCGTCATGCTGCTGCCTGCAACGCCTCTTGCCACCGGGTTGACGCTTCTGGATGAACTGCGCGCCGCCGTCGAGTCATGCCCTTTCCACTTCAAGGGCGAGCGAGTCACCATCACCGTCTCCATTGGCCTGACGGCCTTTCGCCCGTCAGAGAAGAGCGACACCGCCATCAAACGTGCCGACCAGGCGCTTTACAAGGCCAAGGAGAACGGCCGGAACCGCATCGAACAGGGCTGACTGAAACATTTTGACCTGAACAAATGGCTGGCGCCCCATGCTATTTGTACACATTTTGTTATGATGTTTCATTTCCTGCCGACGCTGCCGACCTCATGAAGCTGTATTTCTCTGCCTTGCTCATGCTCCTCCTCACTGCCTGTGCCAGCGGCCCCAGGCTGGATACCAGCCATCCCTCGGTAAATTTCGATGGCCGTGCCCAGTATGTGGTGATGCACTACACCTCGGCTTCGCTGGAACGCTCGCTGCAGTTACTGACCCATGGCGAGGTCAGCGCCCACTACCTGATCGGTGACGACAGCAAGGCCACCATCTACAAACTGGTCGATGAAAACGCACGTGCCTGGCATGCCGGCGAAAGCGAGTGGGAAGGCCGCACCTGGCTCAACTCCAGCTCGATCGGCATCGAGATCGTCAACCCGGGTTTCAAGGAAACGCCGACAGGTCGCCTGTGGTATCCGTACACCGAAGCACAGACCCAGTCGATCATTGTCCTGCTCAAGGACATCGTCAAACGCAATAAGATCGACCCTAAACACATCATCGGTCATAGCGACATCGCCCCGTCGCGCAAGCAGGATCCGGGGCCATTGTTCCCGTGGAAACGCCTCGCTGCCGAAGGTCTGGGAAACTGGCCGGACGAACGCCAGGTTGCCCAGCGTCAGGCATTGCTGGCAGTCAATCTGCCGAGCATCACCTGGTTCCAGCAGCAATTGGCACGCCTGGGCTACAGTACCCCGCAGACCGGTGAGCTGGACGTCGCAACACGCCAGGTACTGGCCGCCTTCCAGATGCACTATCGCCCGGCTCGCTTCGACGGCGAGCCGGACGCACAGAGCGCGGCCATCCTGCAGGTGCTCAATCATTCGAATTGAAGCGCATGAGGGCCTGGCGCTCAAGCCCTCAGAGCGGTAAAGCCATATAGAACTGCGTGCCCTGCCCCGGCCGTGAATAAACGCCCATGCGTCCGCCGTGCAGCTGGACAATCTCCTTGCACAGCGCCAGCCCGAGCCCGGCACCGCCTTTCTTGCGACCGACCTGGACGAAGGGTTCGAAGATCCGCCCCTGCTGTCCATAGGCAATGCCCTCGCCGTTATCTTCGACGCTGATGATCGCCCGCTCGCCGTGACGCCTGGCCTGCAGGCGAATCAGGCCGTTCGGCGGCGTATGACGCAAGGCATTGTCCAGCAGATTATCCAGCACCCGTTCCAGCTGGGACTGATCGGCATGCAGGCGCGGCATCGGCTCCTGCATATCCAGCATCAGCACAATATCCTGTTCCTGGGCCTGATCCTCAAAGCGCACCTTGGCTTCTTGCAGCAAGGTCTCGATGGAGCACGGTGCAAGTTTGAGCTTCTGCAGACCGTTCTGGTAACGCGAGAAATTCAGCAGGTCGTTGATGAGCTGCATCAGACGCTGCATTTCTTCGGTGACCGTATTGAGCAGATCGGCCTCACGAGACTCGGGAGCAAAATGCAGACGCTCCTGAAGAAGGCCGAACGCCATGTGCATGCCCGTGACCGGCGTGCGCAACTCATGCGAGGCGCGCAGGACGAACTCGCTGCGTACCCGCTCGAAAGCACGCTGCTCGGTCACATCGTGCAGCACCATCACCGCACCCAGGATGTGGCCTTTGGTGTGGCTGACCGGCGTCATGCTGTAGGTCAGCAGTCGCGACTCGCCGTCGATTTCGATGGCCAGGTCTTCCGGCGCGCGCTCCAGCGTTCCGCCTCGCAGCACCAGATGCAATTGCTCGTCCAGCTCGGGGCGACCCAACGCCTCGCCCAGACTGTGCCCGAGGCGACTCTCGTCCCATCCGAGCTGGCGCTGCGCAACAGGGTTGAGGTGCTCCAGGTGGCCTTGCCGATCGATCATCAGCAGGCCATCGTCGATACTGTCGAGGACCGCCTGCAGGCGCTGCTGGCCCGCCAGAAGCTCATCGACGTTGGTCGCCTGATGCTGACGCAGGGCTTCGGCCATGATGCCGAAGCGCCGGGTCAGCAGGTTCATTTCTGCGGCCGAGGAAATGGGCAGCGTGACCTCGTAATCACCCTCACCAATGCGATCGGCAGCCTTGGCCAGCGCCTCGATCGGCGCACCGAAACGACGGGCGATGCCATGCGCGGTCACAAAGCCGATGCACAGCACCGCCAGCCCGACCAGGCCCAGCAAGCCGGCGATCCACAATGCACGATCCCTGGAGTTGATCTCGGCGTTGCTGATGTTCTCCAGCGCCTTGCGATGCACATCCATCAGACCGTTACGCAGCGTGTCGAAACTTTCGCTCAATTGCGGGTTGCCGCGTATGCCTCGCGGATCATTGCGATACTGCTGCCAGGCGGCAATGAATCGCTGATAATCGCCCCGGGTCTTTTCAAAACCGTTGCGTACGTTTTGCTGGGTGTCCTGCACCGATCCTTGCTCCAGCAGCTCTTCGAACTGCTTCTGGATTCTGTCCAGCTCAACGTCATTGCGATTGGAACCGGTCATCAACACCAACTGATCACCCATGTTCTGGCGCAACTTCAAGCCCAGATCGAGGATGGCGAAGTTATGCTGAATAAGTGATTCCTGAGTCCGGGCCATCTGCATGACACTGACGAGCCCCAGCAGCAGCCCGAGCAAAGCGACCGTGATAAGCGCCGAAATACTCAGAAAGAGGCGGGTGCGCAACTTCATGGCCAGCTTCATTTGAGGTATTTCATAGGTTGTACTGTTTTCGTTTGCGGTAAAGCGTCGAAGCATCGATACCCAGCGTCTTGGCGGCCTGATCAAGGGTTTCACTGGTTGCCAGTACGGCCCCGATGTGTGCCTTTTCAAGCTCGTCCAGACTCAAGGCCGCTCCCACCCGCGGTGCGTTGTTGGTCGGCTGCTCAGCCATGCCCAGATGACTGACTTCCACGCGTTCCTGTGGACAGATGATGCTGGCTCGCTCGATCACGTTACGCAGCTCACGAATGTTGCCCGGCCAGCGGTAATTGAGCAGCGCCGCACGGGCTTCTTCGCTGAAGCCGCGAGCCGGACGAGCGTACTCCTTGACGAAACGCGCCAGAAAGCGGTCCGCCAGGGTCAGAATGTCTTCGCTGCGCTCACGCAGGGCTGGCAGATTCAGGGTGATTACGTTCAGGCGGTACAGCAGATCCTCACGGAAACGCCCGCTGCGCACCATGTCCTCAAGGTTGAGGTTGGTGGCGGCCAGGATGCGCACGTCGGCACGTCGGGTCACCGGGTCGCCGACGCGCTCGTATTCCTTGTCCTGAATGAAGCGCAGCAACTTGGGCTGCAACGTCAGCGGAAAGTCGCCGATCTCGTCGAGAAACAGGGTGCCGCCATCGGCCTGATTGACACGACCCAGCGTGCTTTCGCTGGCACCGGTGAAAGCGCCGCGGCTGTGGCCGAACAGTTCGCTTTCCATCAGTTCTGCAGTCAGCGACGGGCAGTTGATGGTGACGCAGGACTTCTTGGCCCGCTTGCTCCAGCCGTGAATCGCCCTGGCCAGCTCGCCCTTACCGGTACCCGACTCGCCCAGAATCAAGATGTTGGCATCGGTGACCGCCACCTGACGGGCCGTTTCCAGAATGGCCATCATCGAAGGGCTGTGGGAATCCAGACCATCCTTGGGCTTGCGAACCTCGCCTTCCAGTGCTTCGAGACGTGCAGACAGTTGCCTGACTTCAAGCTGCTTGGCCGTTGCAAGACGCAACTGGTCAGGACTGCACGGCTTGACCAGATAGTCGGCTGCGCCAGCCTGAATGGCATCGACAGCCGTATCCACCGCCGAATGGGCAGTCACGATCACCACACGCATCCACGGCGCCTGAATCCGCATCTGCGCCAGCACGTCCAGGCCATTGTCTTCGCCCAGACGCAAATCGAGAAAGCACAGATCGAATACTTGGCGCTGCATGAGCGTGTCAGCCTGGGCTGCGCTGTTGGCAGTGGCGACACTGTAGCCTTCGTCTTCCAGACAGTACCGGAAAGTGCGGAGGATGGCGGACTCGTCGTCCACAAGCAGAATACGGCCCTGATTCTCAGTGGCTGCTTCCATTTTTCCTACGCTCCTTAATGAATTGTCTCAGTTAGTCTCGGAATCATCGGGCAAGTTGCATGGTCAATTCTGATTGATTCTTCGGCATGCATGGTAGCTTTCTGATCAGCTAATGGCGAACAGCCTGATTAATCCGCGTTTATGCCGTTAAAACCGTCTATTCGGAGACGAAATCTCACCGCAAAAGGAACGCTCTTATGTTTTCACTGAAAAAGATTGCTCTGATCACCGCCGCCGCTGCGCTACTGGGCAGTGGCCCGGTACTCGCCCAGCCTGACCTGCCCACTCAGCTCACCGAGGCGCGCCAGGAAGGCTCGATCTGGACAGCTTTCGCGCTGAACAAGCATCTGAGCCCGTTCAAGATCGATGTGGGTGTCGAACAAGGCACTGCGACGCTCAAGGGCAAGGTTGAAAACGAGGTGGACCGCGAGCTGGCCGAGCGCATCGCGCTGGATACCAAAGGCATCGAAAAGGTCGACAACCAGCTGGAGGTGGATCCTGCTGTCGCCAGCGAGCCTGGCACCCGGACCAACATGGCTCAGCGCTTCGAGGATGCAACGCTGGTCGCGACGGTGAAATCCAAGCTGCTGTGGAGCAGCGTGACCGAAGCGCTGAATATCGAGGTCGACAGCAAGGACGGCGTCATCACCCTCAAGGGCCGGGCACAGAGTCCCGAAGCCAAAGAGCTGGCGGGTAGCCTGGCCAGCAATACCGATGGCGTGGTCAGCGTCAATAACCTGATCAGCCTCAGCGCGGCCGACTCGATCGCGGCCAAGACTCAGCCACAGTCACTGACCCCGACCGAGGAAATGAGTGACGCCTGGATCACCAGCAAGGTCAAGGCGAGCCTGATCTACAGCCGGACGCTGGATGGGCTGAACATCAAAGTGGACACCAAGGCCGGTGTGGTCAGCCTGAATGGCGTGGTTGCCAACTTCGCCGAGAAAGAACTGGCGGTGGAAATCGCGAAAAATATTCGTGGTGTTAAAGGCGTCAACGGCGATGCGCTGAAGGTCATGGCGCGCAGCGCAGGCTGAGGGTTCAGCGCCATCGCGCTGAGAGCTTCGTGCAGAACGCACGATTACAAAGGGGTAATCGTGCAGGTTGCTGGTAGGACGCTCTTGCTTGACTTATTAACCTATTGATTTTAAAGAGATTTATATCGATCAAAAACTGGCATGCAGTCTGCAATAACCCATTCAACAAAGGTCGATCCACAACGACCCATCAGATTGAATGCCCACTCAGGCAAGGGGATTTTGCAGATGAACAGCCAGCGTATTGCACAATTGCGTATCTCTCCCCTGCACATCCAGCAAGGTCTTTTTCTGCTCCTTGCCTTGCTCGTTACTCTGATCGCCATTCAGCAGTTCCAGCGTTGGAATCAAGCCAACGAGGCAGCTCAACCGAAACAGCAATTCATCCAGACCAGCAGCATCTCCTATCGCGGTGTTAGTGCACCAGCAGTCAAGGACATGTCCTCAAGCCTGCGCAATGTCGACGGCCTGGTTTCTGTAGATGAAGTCGCTCCGCAGCAAAAATGGGTTTTCTGACCCGACCTTAAAAAGCAGCACCCTTATTAAAACGGCATCAAAAGGAGTATCACCATGTTGAGTTGGGCAATCACGTTTCTGATCATCGCTATCGTCGCTGCAGTACTGGGCTTCGGTGGCATCGCGGGCACGGCTACTGGTATCGCCAAGATCCTGTTCGTCGTCTTCCTGGTGATGTTCGTTGTGTCGTTCTTCTTCGGTCGTCGCGGTCGAGGCTGATAATGCACACGTCATTTCGCACACTGGCCGCCGCCCTGTTGATGGGTGGCAGTGCCATGGTCATGGCAGCCAATGATGGGCAGTCTCGGGTCAATGAGCTTCTAAGCTCCGCCCCCGAGTACCGCACCACCTGGGCGAAGGTCGTCAAGAAGGAAGAGCGTTTGCCGGATTGGGTGATCAACCTGTCCGGTGCTTCCGGGCAGCAGATGACAGCGGCCACTGAAGACGGTGACAACTATCTGGTTGGACCGCTCTGCGAAACGGCCGATACGTGCAAAAGCAAGCGCCTGATCGTGGCTTTCAGCCTCGACAAGGAAGATGCTTACGCCATGTTGGTTGAAGTGCCTGCCGGTCTTCCTGCAGACAAATCGCCAACACGTCACGCGACTTACCGTTACCTGGGTAAGCCTGACGAGGGTATGCAAAAGCTCTTGAATGAAGAGCTGCGCAAGGACCCGAACTGGTATTGATCCAGAAGAAAGGTGTCGGCTCCAGGAGTCGACACCTTTCGGCTTTGTGCGGCCTGAGGAAGGTACGCACATGACCAGGGGGCCGGGACGCGTTGATCATATGATCGGCGTGACCTAGGGGTACAGGGAGTACCTCCGCCAAGGGCCGGGTCAGGCAAGCCGCCGTGCAAGGCTACGAGAATGCGTCGACCTTTCGAACGCCTCCCGTGACCTTGCGCGGCGCTTTATATATCCCTTCTCGCTTCCCACTCTTCTTAAATCGCATCCCTCGGCAGCATCAGCCCCAGCGGCAGCCTTACGCGTGCTTCCAGTCCGCCTCCCGAACGATTTCTCAACTCGACATTACCGCCGTGCATGGCAGCGATACGCTTGACGATGGCCAGGCCGAGGCCGGTGCCCTTGCCACTGCGTGCGCGATCACCACGAATGAACGGGTTGAAGATGGTGTCCAGCTCGGACGGATCGATGCCCGCGCCCCTGTCCAGCACGCTCAACACCACGTAAGGCGCGTTTCGGTCACCGGATACATAGGCGGCGACTTCGATACCGTTACCGGCGTGGTGCTTGGCGTTGCCAATCAGGTTGGTCAGCAGGCGCTTCATCGAGACACGGCGCAGCGGGAATGGCGGAATGGGCTCCAGGCACAGACGGATGCTGTCTTCATCGTCATTGAAGGGGGCAACCACATCGCGCACCAGGTGCCCCAGATCGACCTCTTCGATCTCTTCGTCGCGTCCATCGCGGATGAACGCCAGGAACTGATCGAGAATGGCGTCCATGTCCTCGATATCGCGCACCATGCCTTCGGAGAACTCATTGTCGTTCATCAGCTCCAGAGACAGGCGCAGGCGCGTCAGCGGTGTGCGCAGGTCGTGGGAAACCCCGGCCAGCATCAGCTCGCGCTCCTGCCCGGCCTGCTCGACGTCTTCAGCCATCTGATTGAAGGCCCGGTAGACTTCGGTCATCTCGCTCGGCGTGTCACTCACCGGCAGCCGCACGCTGCGCCCCTGCCCCAACTGGCGCGCCGCAAACACCAGACGCTTGAGCGGCTGACTCAGTTGACGCACGAAAATCCAGGCGGATGCCGTGGAAAGCAACCCGATGGCCAGGAACCAGCCCAGCACGTTCCAGATCTTCTGACCGCGCAACGGGTGCGGATAAAGCGGCACTTTCAGCCAGCCATCACCCAGGCTCGGCGCTCGCACCCACAGCGCGGGTGGCGCGTGTACCCGCAGACGCACTTCCGTATCGGCGCCCAGCTCAGCCTGCATCTGCCGCTGATAGATCTCACTGTAAGGCCAGTGCTGCTCACCTTCCGGCACGCCGCCGCCCACCACCCGAATCAGACCTGCCGCCTCGGCAATCGCCTCGCGATCGTTTTCACCGGCGGCCCAGTACGCGCGCAGGGTCAGAGCAACGCCGTGGCTGTATTGCCTGTCGACCAGCACGTCTTCGTTCATCAGCAGATATACCAGCGTCAGGGCCTTGGAAAACAGCACGACGATGAGCACCAGCCAGAGCGTGCGGGAGAAAAAGCTTTGCGGGAACCAGAGCGGAGTCTTCATAACTGCAGCCATACACTTTGCAGGGCGAGCGAGGCTCGCAGGTTTGCCGAACGCGGGCCGGACCCGATGGACGAACGCAAAAAACCAGTACGCCGATAACCCTTTTAAGATTATCGACGTGACTGGCAGCAATGACGGATTTCCAGGCCGACAACCGGGTTATCAGCGACTTCCGGCACCGTCCGGAACAAATACATAACCTACGCCCCAGACCGTCTGGATATAACGGGGCTTGGACGGGTCAGGCTCGATCAGGCGACGCAGGCGGGAAATCTGCACATCAATGGATCGCTCCAGCGCATCCCATTCCCGGCCACGCGCCAGGTTCATCAGTTTGTCGCGGGTCAGCGGCTCGCGAGCGTGCATGACCAGCGCTTTCAGTACCGCGAATTCACCGGTGGTGAGCATGTGCACTTCTTCACCGCGCTTGAGCTCGCGGGTTGCCAGAGACAGCACGTAGTCACCGAAACTGACCGACTCGTCCTCGCTGCCGGGTGCGCCGGGCACCGGTGCCGCCTGACGACGCAACACCGCCTTGACCCGCGCCATCAGCTCGTCCGGGTTGAACGGCTTGGCCAGATAATCGTCAGCACCCAGTTCGAGCCCCTTGATGCGGCTCAGCTCATCGCCCTTGGCGGTCAGCATGATAATCGGCACCTGATTGTTCGCGGCACGCAGACGACGACAGGCTGAAAGGCCGTCTTCACCGGGCAGCATGAGGTCCAGCACCACAAGGTTGAAAACCTCACGGGCCAGCAACCGGTCCATTTGTTCCACATTTGCCACGGCGCGGGCACGATAGCCCTTGCTGGTGAAAAAACGTTCCAGGAGACTGCTCAGCCCCGGATCGTCATCGACAATAAGGATTTTTTCGCCTTCGGCATTTTGTGCGGTGCTGCTCATCGGATGCTCCTCTGATCTCGGGGCGCATTATGGCGTAGCTGCGGTGATGCGCACCTTGTGCATTGTTAGCAGATTTTACTGGAGGCGACACTTGTGCCTGCGTTTTCGCCGAAAAAACACCCCATTTATCGGCCGATCCCCTAATCCGGCTTCGCTGGGTATAATGCGCCGCCCTCGAAGTCAGGCAACGCCGGACTCATGGCGGTTCGCCAGCACTGAAAATAAATGCTGGCGCACGATACCCAGGCAAGGCAATTCGTACATAGCCCAGTTTTTTGCTCACAACTCCAGGTGGTTTTATGGACAGCATCAACAGCCGCATCGCCGAAGAACTCGGCGTACGCCCACAACAGGTCGCAGCGGCCGTAGCACTACTGGATGAAGGCTCGACCGTGCCCTTCATTTCCCGCTACCGCAAGGAAGTGACCGGCAGTCTTGATGACACGCAACTGCGCCATCTGGAAGAGCGCCTGCGTTATCTGCGTGAACTGGACGAGCGGCGCGTCAGCATTCTTGCCAGCATCGAAGAGCAAGGCAAGCTGACCCCGGAGCTGGCCCGCGATATCAAGTTGGCCGACACCAAGACCCGCCTCGAAGACTTGTACCTGCCTTATAAGCAGAAACGCCGCACCAAGGGCCAGATCGCCCTTGAAGCCGGCTTGGGCGAGCTGGCCGACGGCCTGTTCAACGACCCGAGCCTGGCCCCGGAAGCAGAAGCAGCCCGCTTCGTCGACGCGGATAAAGGCGTGGCCGATGTAAAGGCTGCGCTGGAAGGCGCCAAGTACATTCTGATGGAGCGCTTTGCCGAAGATGCCTCGCTGCTGGACAAGCTGCGCAGCTTCCTCAAGCAGGAAGCGGTGATCAGCGCACGCGTGGTGCCGGGCAAGGAAGAGGAAGGCGCCAAGTTCCGCGACTACTTCGAACACGACGAACCGCTCAAGAGCATGCCGTCGCACCGTGCGCTGGCGATTTTCCGCGGTCGTAACGAAGGCTTCCTGAGTTCCGCACTGAAAGTCGGTGAAGAATTGCCGGGCGCCATGCACCCGTGCGAGCTGATGATCGGTGAGCGCTTCGGTATCCAGAACCAGAACCGCCCGGCAGACAAATGGCTGGCCGAAGTGGTGCGTTGGACCTGGAAGGTCAAGCTGTACAGCCACCTTGAAACCGATCTGCTGGGTGAGCTGCGTGACGGCGCGGAAACCGAAGCGATCAATGTCTTCGCCCACAACCTGCACGACCTGTTGCTCGCCGCGCCGGCCGGTCAGCGCGCCACGCTGGGCCTCGATCCTGGCCTGCGCACCGGCTGCAAGGTCGCCGTGGTCGACGCCACCGGCAAGCTGCTCGACTACGCCACCGTCTATCCGCACGTACCGAAAAACCAGTGGGACCAGACCATCGCTGTACTGGCCGCACTGTGCGCCAAACATTCGGTCGATCTGATTGCCATCGGCAACGGCACCGCCAGCCGCGAAACCGACAAGCTGGCTGCCGACCTGATCAAAAAATACCCAGGCCTGAAGATGACCAAGGTCATGGTCTCCGAAGCAGGCGCTTCGGTCTACTCGGCATCGGAACTGGCCGCCAAGGAATTCCCGGACCTCGACGTGTCGATCCGTGGCGCGGTGTCCATTGCCCGTCGCTTGCAGGACCCGCTCGCCGAACTGGTGAAAATCGACCCGAAATCCATCGGGGTCGGCCAGTACCAGCACGACGTTTCGCAGCTCAAGCTGGCTCGCGGCCTGGATGCAGTGGTGGAAGACTGCGTGAACGCCGTGGGCGTGGACGTGAACACGGCCTCAGTGGCGCTGCTGGCACGCATTTCCGGCCTCAACACCACGCTGGCGCAGAACATCGTTGCGCATCGTGATGAAAACGGCGCGTTCAAGACCCGCGCGGCGCTGAAGAAAGTCAGCCGCCTGGGCGAAAAGACCTTTGAACAGGCCGCCGGCTTCTTGCGCGTCATGACCGGTGACAACCCGCTCGACGCCTCCGCCGTTCACCCGGAAGCCTACCCGCTGGTGCAGCGCATTGCGGCTGAAACCGACCGCGATATACGCTCGCTGATCGGCGACGCCAGCTTTCTCAAGCGTCTGGACCCGAAGAAATTCACCGACGAGACCTTTGGTCTGCCGACCGTGACCGACATCCTTCAGGAACTCGAAAAGCCGGGCCGCGATCCGCGTCCAGAGTTCAAGACCGCAGAGTTCCAGGATGGGGTCGAAGACCTCAAGGACCTGCAACTGGGGATGATCCTCGAAGGCGTGGTCACCAACGTCACCAACTTCGGTGCATTCGTCGATATCGGCGTGCATCAGGACGGTCTGGTGCACATCTCGGCGTTGTCCGAGAAGTTCATCAAGGACCCGCGCGAAGCGGTCAAGGCCGGTGATGTGGTGAAAGTGAAGGTCATGGAAGTCGATATCCCGCGCAAACGCGTCGGTCTGTCGATGCGCATGAGCGACACGCCCGGCGAGAAAATCGATGGCGCGCGCGGTGCTCGTCCGGGTTCTTCGCCTCGCCAGAACAACGCCCCGCGCAAGGAAACCACTGCGCCAGCACCCGCCAACAATGCGATGGCGTCGCTGTTCGCCAATGCCAAGCAATTGAAGAAGCGCTGATGGATATTCCTGAAGATCTGACCCACAGCGCCTACTTCAAGATGCTCGGCTGCGAGCTGCGGCGTCTGGACGAGGGCGTTGCCGAGGTTGCGTTGCCGCTGGAGGCGCACCTGCGCAATCGCGGCAACGTGATGCACGGCGGTGCAATCTTCAGCCTGGTCGATATCGCCATGGGCCTGGCCTGTTCCAGCGTTCACGGTTTCGACCAGCGCAGCGTGACCATCGAGTGCAAGATCAACTACGTGCGTGGCGTCTCCGAGGGTGAAGTCCTGTGCATCGCCAAGGTGCTGCACGCGGGTCGCCGCACGCTGGTGGTCGAGGCCGAAGTCGTTCAGGGCGACAAGCTCGTCGCCAAAGCCCAGGGCACATTTGCGGTGATCTAGACTTGATCGAGGGCTGATGAACAGCATCCCTGCGAACTGAACCTAGCCGTACCGACATCATTTGGGTTAATTTCGGCACCATTAGCGTGGTGCCGAGTCCATTTGGGTAGTACGACAAAGAGCAGTGATTGTGAACAGGCGCTACCGACCAACCAGGCGACTACGCCAGTTCCTTTCTTCACCCCTGTAGACCGTCAAGTCCACCCCCATATCGGGGCGACCGATGCGTGAAGGATTACACCTTGAGCGAACTTTTAAACCGTCGTCTTGCATTGCTCGGCGAGCGTAACAACCTCTCTCTTCTGGAGCAGTGCCTGCACGGTATCGAGCGTGAGTGCCTGCGCGTTACCGCAACGGCAGAACTGGCCCGGACGCCCCACCCGCAAGCTCTGGGTGCCGCCCTGACCAATGGTCAGGTGACGACCGATTATTCCGAATCGCTGCTGGAGTTCATCACCCCTGCGTTGAAGAACCCGGCCGAGACCATCGACAACCTGGACCGGATCCACCGCTTCGTTTACAGCAAGCTGGGCGACGAGCTGCTGTGGAGCCCGTCGATGCCGTGCCCGTTGCCCGATGAAGAGCACATACCGATTGCCTATTACGGCACGTCGAACATCGGCAAGCTCAAGTACGTGTACCGCAAGGGCCTGGCGCTGCGTTATGGCAAGACCATGCAGTGCATTGCCGGCATTCACTACAACTTCTCGTTGCCGGAAGACGCCTGGGCGCTGCTCAAGCAGACCGAGGACTTTGCAGGCGATGCGCGCGACTACCAGTCGCATTCCTACATCGCGCTGATTCGTAACTTCCGCCGCTACAGCTGGCTGCTGATGTACCTGTTCGGCGCTTCACCGGCACTCGACGCAGGCTTCCTGCGTGGCCGCAAGCATCAGCTGGAGCAGCACTTCGACGCCGATACCCTGTATCTGCCGTACGCCACCAGTCTGCGCATGAGCGACCTGGGTTATCAGAGTGACGCCCAGGCCGACCTGACCCCTTGCTACAACGACCTGGTCAGCTACACCGACAGCCTGCGCAAGGCCGTGGCCACGCCTTACAAGCCTTACGTCGAGGTCGGCACCCATGACCAGAATGGTGAGTGGGTACAGCTCAACACCAACGTGCTGCAGATCGAGAACGAGTACTACTCCAACATTCGTCCCAAGCGTGTGACCTATAGCGGCGAACGCCCTATTCAGGCGCTGGTGGCCCGTGGTGTGCAGTACGTCGAAGTGCGCTGCCTGGACATCAACCCGTTCCTGCCGACCGGCATCAGCCTGGAGCAGTCGCGCTTCATCGATGCCTTCGTGCTGTATTGCGCCCTCGAGGAAAGCCAGCAACTGGCCAGCCACGAATGCTCCAACGCAAGCTCGAACTTCCTGTCAGTGGTCAAGGAAGGGCGTCGCCCGGGCCTGAGCCTGATGCGTGACAACCGCCCTGTCGATCTCAAGACCTGGGCAACCGAGCTGGTGGAGAAGATCACGCCGATTGCCCACCTGCTCGATCAGGCTCAGGGCACCGATGAGCACCTCAAATCGATTACCGTGCAACAGGCCAAGATCGACGATACCGCGCTCACGCCGTCTGCCCAGGTGCTGGCCAGCATGGAAGCGCATAACGAGGGCTTTACCGCGTTCTCCCTGCGCCAGAGCCAGGTCCACGCCGAATACTTCCGCACTCACCCGCTGAGCGCCCAGGAACAGGCAGACTTCGAAGCCCAGGCCAAAACCTCGATCGAAGATCAGGCCGAGCTGGAAGCAACCGAGGAAGTGGTGGATTTCGACACGTTCGTGGGTTCGTATCAGGCGAGCATTCTGTCGATCAGCAACTGATCGTGCAACTACTGTGGGGGGCTTGCTCACGAAGGTGCCGGTGCAGGCGCGACTATCGTGCGGCGCTCTGCGTCGCATGCCTTTCTGGACGCTCCGCGTCCTCTTGACGACGCAGAGCGTCGAGAACTGCATTCCCACGCTGGAGCGTGAGGAACGATCATCTCAACTATCGTGCCCAATGCTCTGCGCTTCTGCCCGAAGGGCGTGGGTGAGCTTGCTCACGAAAGGGACGGTTCAAACGCCCCTTTCTGGGGGCTTGTTCCAGCCTCTTCGTGAGCAAGCTCACTCCCACAAAATATAGTCCGCACTCAGGCTTATATCGCCTTTTCGAAGATCTTCGAATTACGCTGGTAGTTGTACAGCGAGGCGCGGGCGCTTGGCAGGCGGTCGACGCTGCTGGGTTCGAAACCGCGTTCGCGGAACCAGTGTGCGGTGCGGGTGGTGAGGACGAACAGGGTCTTGATACCCAAAGCCCGGGCGCGGTTTTCAATACGCTCCAGCAACTCGTCGCCACGGCCACCGTGCCGGTATTCCGGATTGACGGCCAGACACGCCAGCTCGCCCGACTCCGAATCGGCAATCGGATACAGCGCGGCACAGGCGATGATCAGCCCTTCGCGCTCGACCACGCTGAACTGGGTGATCTCGCGTTCCAGCACTTCGCGGGAACGACGCACCAGAATGCCCTGCTCTTCCAGCGGCGTGATCAGGTCCATCAAACCGCCGACATCCTCGATAGCCGCTTCGCGCACCAGTTCGAACTGTTCCTGCGCGACCAGCGTGCCGCCACCGTCACGGGTAAACAGCTCGGTCAGCAGCGCGCCGTTCTCGGCATAACTGACGATATGGCTACGCGCCACGCCGCCACGGCAGGCCTCGGCCGCAGCATCCAGCAGTTCTGCCTGATAGTTGGAACCCAGGCGTTGCAGGTGCGCGGGCACCTGTTGCGGACGCAGTTCGCGCACCAACCGGCCCTGCTCGTCCAGCAGGCCGGTTTCGGCGCCGAACAGCAGCAGTTTGTCTGCGGCCAGATCGATGGCCGCGCGGGTGGCGACGTCTTCGCAGGCCAGGTTGAAAATCTCGCCCGTCGGTGAATAACCCAGTGGCGACAGCAGCACGATATGGCGCTCGTCCAGCAGGCGATTGATACCTTTGCGGTCGACCCGGCGCACTTCGCCGGTGTGCTGATAATCGACACCCTCCAGCACCCCGATAGGCCGTGCGGTGACGACGTTGCCGCTGGTCACTCGCAACCGCGAGCCCTGCATGGGCGATGCAGCCATGTCCATCGACAGACGCGCCTCGATCGAAATGCGCAGCTGACCCACTGCATCGATCACGCACTCCAGCGTTTCGGTATCGGTGATCCGCAGGTCACGGTGGTAACGCGGCGTAATCCCGCGCTGGGCCAGACGGCTTTCAATCTGCGGACGGGAACCGTGAACCAGCACCAGGCGCACGCCCAGGCTGTGCAGCAGCACCAGATCGTGGACGATATTGCCGAAATTGGGGTGCGCAACGCCGTCGCCGGGCAGCATGACGACGAAGGTGCAATCGCGGTGAGCATTGATGTACGGAGACGCGTGGCGAAGCCAGTTGACGTATTCGGGCATGACAACAAGAGCCTGTAGAAAAAATGGACGAAGAAAAGAAGCACGCACAACGGTGTGGTGGTTATCGTCGGAACAGGCTTGGCAGCACGCGCAGTCTCCTTTTACTCAAGATGCTTTCATTAATAAACACGGGTTATGCCTGACTCACTGGGGCGTCAGGCAGTAATGTTCGATCAATTGACGTAACAGACGCACTGTAGGGTCAAGACGTGACATTTCGAGGTATTCCCCCGGCTGATGCGCACAGGCGATGTCGCCCGGGCCGAGCACCAGTGTCTCGCAGCCGAGGCGCTGAAGATAAGGCGCTTCGGTGCCGAATGCTACTGCTGCGGCCGTATGACCGGTCAGACGTTCAGCGACACGCACGAGTTCAGCGTCAGCGACCTGCTCGAACGGCGCGCATTCGGGGAACAATGGCGCGTAATCGATCTGTACCTGATGCAGCTCGGCCAGCGGCTGCAGCTTCTGCCGAATGGCCGAGCGCAGCATCTCCGGGTCCATGCCCGGCAGCGGACGCAGGTCGAATTCCAGCGAGCACTGGCCACAAATCCGGTTCGGGTTGTCGCCGCCATGAATACAGCCCAGGTTCAACGTCGGCTGCGGCACCGTGAATTGCGGGTTGCGGTACTTCGCCTGCCACTGCGTGCGCAGGCCCTTGAGTTCGCTGATGGCGTCGTGCATGGCTTCGAGTGCGCTGTGCCCAAGGCTCGGGTCGGAGGAATGGCCGCTGCGCCCGAGAATATCGATGCGCTCCATCATCACGCCCTTGTGCAGGCGGATCGGCTTGAGCCCGGTCGGCTCGCCGATCACTGCCGCACGACCCAGCGGGCGTCCGGCCTCGGCCAGCGCGCGGGCACCGGCCATCGAGCTTTCCTCGTCGCAAGTGGCGAGGATCAGCAGCGGCTGCTTGAACGGCTGATCAACAAGGCCACGCACCGCTTCGATGACCAGCGCAAAGAAGCCCTTCATGTCGCAACTGCCCAGCCCGACCCAGCGGCCATCCACCTCGGTCAGCTTCAAGGGGTCGGTCTTCCACAGTGCCTCATCGAACGGCACGGTATCGCTGTGCCCCGCCAGTACCAGACCGCCCGGGCCTGTTCCGTAGGTCGCCAGCAGATTGAACTTGCCGGGCGACACTTGCTGGATGTCGCAGGCAAACCCCAGATCGCCCAGCCATCCGGCCAGCAGATCGATGACGGGACGGTTGCTCTGGTCCAGGGAAGGCTGAGTGCAGCTCACCGAGGGTACGGCGATCAGCGCGGCGAACTGGTCTTTCATGGACGGCAACGGCATGGACGCTTCCTGTAATCGAGACGGAACACGGCCCATCATAGGGCCATAGCAACCCAGGAATAAACCGTTTCGGGCCATGTCCTGTACACTGACGGCCTCAGCAGCCGTTCAATCATGGGCTGCGCTCCCGTTTATCCGTATCAGCGTTTGGATTCCCCCGGCCATGCAAAAAGAAACTGAAATCAAACTCCGCGTCAGCCGCGAGACCCTCGCTGCACTGCGTGAACACCCGTTGCTCAAGAAGCGCAACAAGAGTGGCTGGGAGCGCCTTGAACTGTCGAACCAGTATTTCGATACCCCCGAAGGTGAGCTGGCGCAGGCCAAAGTCGCCCTGCGTATCCGCCGCGACGGCGATCAGATCATCCAGACCATGAAGACTCGCGGGCAAAGCGTGGCCGGTCTGTCCGAACGCAATGAGTACAACTGGGACCTGAGCAAGGCCAAGCTGGACCTGAAGAAGCTCGAAGGCGATTGCTGGCCCGAGCAACTGGCCGATCTGGACAAGAAAACCATCAAGCCGCTGTTCACCACCGATTTCGTGCGTGAGAAAGCCGAGATCGCCTGGGGCCGTGGCAAGGCCAAAGTGGTGATCGAAGCCGCACTGGATCTGGGTCAGGTGGTGGCCGGCAAGCAGAAGGAAGAAATCTGCGAGCTGGAACTCGAGCTGCGTGAAGGCGAACCTGCCGCGCTGCTGGAACTGGCCGCCGAGCTGGCTGCAACGTTGCCGCTGATGCCGTGTGATATCAGCAAGGCCGAGCGCGGCTACCGTCTGCTCGATGCCAGCAGCTACTCGCTGAGCCTGCAGGCGCCCGCCCTGACTGCCGAAACGCCACTGGACGACGCTTATTCCGCGCTGGCCTGGCACCTGCTGGGCAGCAGCCAGCGTCTGGCCGAGCAATACCGTTTCAACGGCCACTGGCGTCTGCTGCAGGACTGGGTCGAGATGCTCGCCGAACTGCGTGCTCTGACCAGCAGCCTCGGCCAGGCCGCGCCACGCACCTCGACCGCACACCTGCGTACTGCGCTGGACGCTTTGCTGGAAGACTGGCGACCGCTGGTTCAGGCCGGGCAGGACGATGCCGATGTACGCGGTGCCGCCCACGAGCAATTCCTCGAAGAATTGCAGGACACGCGCTGGGGCGAGTTCTCGCTGAATACCTCACGCTGGTTGCTGGCCCGCAGCTGGACCGCCGAACGCAACACCCGCGGCAATCGTCAGGGCGCCGCGCTGTTGAGCAGTTGGCTGCCACGCCTGCTGGGCGAAGAAGCCACGTCCTTGCAGTTGAGCCGTTATCAGCAGCAGCCGGAAGACCTGGCCGAGCAACTGCCCCGCATCGAGCGCATCCAGTCCTGGCTGCACTGGGCACGCGGCGCGCTGGACCTGCCGGAACTGGATCGCCTGTATGGCGAACTGCGCAAACTGGAAGAACTGGCACATCTGGACATCAGCGACGAAGTCCTCGATGCCCGCGTGCAACAGGCAATCACCGTCTTCCAGAGCCGCGCCTGGAAAACCCTGCTGCGCTTGTAAGGCTGGATCAGAAGGCCGTAGAAGTGGACCAAGCGACGCTTCGTTTGTCCGCGACTGCCTGAAACGTTTTAGGGCCGCTTCGCAGCCATCGCGGACAAGTCCGCTCCTACGCCCTCCGGGCAGAAGCACTGCTGCAGGCCAGATCATTCAGCGTCATACGCAAGTCCGCTTTTGATTCTGCCCGAAGGGCGTGGGAGCAGACCGGGCGACGCTGCGCTTGTACATGATCTCCCGTTTTTTGGAGCGGACAAGTCCGCTCCTACGCCCTCCGGGCAGAAGCACTGCTGCAGGCCAGATCATTCAGCGTCATACGCAAGTCCGCTTTTGATTCTGCCCGAAGGGCGTGGGAGCAGACCGGGCGACGCTACGCTTGTACATGATCTCCCGTTTTTTGTAGGAGCGGACTTGTCCGCGAACTGCCCGGAACCGGCAGCAAAACCAGTCACCTCGGTGCACGAGGCACAACCGAGGCGGGCGCAACTCCGGGCACCAGCCCCGTCAGCGCATCAGCGGCAGGCTGGTGGTGGATTTGATCTCGGAGAGGGCCACTGTCGAGTTCACCTCCTGAATGCCGGGTACCAGCGACAGTTTTTCGAAGAAGAACCGCTCGTACGCCTCGATATCCGGGGTCACGATGCGCAGCAGAAAATCCACCGAGCCCATCAGCACATAGCACTCCAGCACCTCCGGAAAGCCACGAATCGCGTCGGTGAACTCGGTGAAGTTGGAGCGCCCGTGGGCATTGAGTTTTACCTCGGCGAATATCTGTGTGTTCAGACCGATTTTCTTGCGGTCCAGCAACGCCACCTGACGGCGAATCACCCCTTCATCCTTGAGCCGCTGAATGCGGCGCCAGCAGGGTGATTGCGACAGACCGACCTGCTCGGCAATCTGCGCACTGGAAAGCGAAGCATCTTCCTGCAGCAGCGCCAGAATCCTGCGATCGTAACTGTCCAGCTCGATTTGCATAATTAATTTTCCAAAATAGCCTGCAGCGCATTAACAAGTCTTATAAAGACTAATCCACCCAATGATGGACCAGAAATTTCTTTTCACGCATGCAAAGATTTCCAGCATCCTTGTGGAGTATCAGCATGCCCAATCTCGAAGCCCTCACCCTCCCTTCGCAACGTCCAGATAGCTGGTCGTCCAGCAATGCGCAGTGCTGCGCACGCTACCGTGTCTGCGCCGAAGCCGAGCCTGCCTTGCTCTGTCAGGTGTTGAACCTGTTTGCCATGCAGTACCTGATTCCCGACCAATTGAGTGCTGTGCAACAAGAGAGCCTGCTGCTCATCGACCTTCAGGTTTCCAGATTGAGCTGGCATCGAGCCCAGGTGATTGGCGAAAAAATGCGCAACCTGATCGACGTCTGCTCAGTGGAAGTCGAGCAGGTCAACGCCCGGAACACTGCGCAATCCCGTGTCGCCCTGGCGACGGGCTGAATCAATTCGCCTGCTCCGGCAATTCCCGGTCGCATAGAACGAACAACGCTGTCACGCTTGGCGTCTACTCTTGTTCATCGTCCAATGACGAATTGCCTCAAGGAGCGCACATGGCAGCCCTGGCCCCCTCTTCACAGGATCGCTGGCTCGATCTGAATGATGTGTTGCGTGATCTGGTTGCCGAAGGCTATCTCGGCCAGGACGACGCGGAAACGGCACTCACCCAACGTCGCAGTGCGGTGAACATCCAGCTGCACCCCCTCGAGTTTCTCGCTTCGCTGCAGTTTGACGACCTCAAGCGACCGGGCAAGAAGCTGGACGTGGAAACCCTGACCGCCTGGCTGGCCAAAACCTGTGGCCAGCCTTACATGCGTATCGACCCGCTGAAGATCAACGTCGCGGCGGTCACGCCACTGATGTCCTACGCCTTTGCCCAGCGCCACAAGATTCTGGCCGTGGCGGTCGATCGCGAATCGGTGACCATCGCCAGCGCGCAGCCTTATGTGCGCTCATGGGAAGCCGACCTGGCGCACGTGCTCAAGCTGCAGATCAAACGTGTGGTCGCCAACCCGGCAGACATCCAGCGCATGGCGATGGAGTTTTTCAGGCTGGCCAAATCGGTCAGCGGTGCCAGCGCCTCCGAGCAAAAAATGAGCAACATGGGCAACTTCGAACAGTTGCTCAAGCTCGGTGCCAGCGATCAGGAGCCTGACGCCAACGACGCGCACATCGTCAATATCGTCGACTGGCTGTTCCAGTACGCCTTCCAGCAACGCGCCAGTGATATTCACATCGAGCCGCGCCGCGAACAGGGCACCGTGCGCTTTCGCATCGACGGGGTGCTGCACAACGTTTACCAGTTTCCGGCGCAGGTGATCATGGCGATTGTCAGCCGCCTGAAAAGCCTGGGCCGGATGAACGTCGCCGAAAAACGCAAACCACAGGACGGGCGGGTCAAGACCACCACGCCGGAGAATCGCGAAGTGGAGTTGCGCCTGTCGACCCTGCCGACCGCGTTCGGCGAAAAAATGGTCATGCGGATCTTCGACCCCGAGGTATTGCTCAAGGACTTCGACCAACTGGGCTTTTCCAGTGACGACCTGCGACGCTGGCAGGAAATGACCCGCCAGCCCAACGGCATCATTCTGGTCACCGGCCCGACCGGTTCGGGCAAGACCACCACGCTGTACACCACCCTCAAGAAGCTGGCGACCTCCGAGGTCAACCTGTGCACCATCGAAGATCCCATCGAGATGGTCGAACCGGCCTTCAACCAGATGCAGGTTCAACACAACATCGACCTGAGCTTTGCCGCCGGCGTGCGCGCACTGATGCGACAGGACCCGGACATCATCATGATCGGCGAGATTCGCGACCTGGAGACGGCCGAAATGGCGATTCAGGCGGCACTCACCGGTCACCTGGTGCTGTCGACGCTGCACACCAACGATGCGCCCAGCGCCATCAGCCGGATGCTCGAACTGGGTGTGCCGCACTACCTGCTCAAGGCGACCATCCTCGGCGTCATGGCCCAGCGTCTGGTGCGCACCCTTTGCCCACACTGCAAGGCGCCCATCAACCTCAACGAGACCGACTGGCAAACCCTGACGCGCCCCTGGCAGGCACCGGTGCCACCCGGCGCGCATCAGGCGGTCGGCTGCGTGGAGTGTCGCGATACCGGCTACCGGGGTCGGGCGGGTGTCTACGAGATCATGGTCATGTCCGACAACATCAAGGCATTGATCTCGGCGGACCTGGACCTGACCGCCATGCGTCGTCAGGCCTTCAAGGAAGGGACGCGCAGCCTACGTCTGTCCGGCGCGCAGAAAGTCTCGGCGGGCCTGACTACACTTGAGGAAGTGCTGCGGGTAACACCGCAAAGCGAACAACGCTGATCAGGGTTGAAAGCGTTGTTCCAGAAGGCCGCACGGCATGGCGAGCCAGCTAAAGTGAACTATGCGGTACACCTTGATTGAACTAGTTCGTGGCTTTGGCTATCCAACCCCTCAGAACAACCACAGCTGGAGTAATTCATCATGCGTCTCAAGTTCGCTGTCGCCACCGTAGCCTTGCTTTCCATCCCAATGGGTTCAGCGATGGCTGACACCTTCTGGCGTAATGTGCTGTCTTCCGGTGCAACCACCGGCTCGACTTACCTGACCTTCAAGGATCACAAACTGATCGTTGCCGCCCAGGACGACGCAGGCAGCTTCGTCGCCAGCGACGGTGGCATCCGCGGTCCGTTCCTGGAAGCGGCCATCGAGCAGGTACGCAAAGACAATCCAGGCCTGAAAGCCACCGACATGGAACTGGCCAACGCGATCCTGGATAAAAACCTGGTCGCTGAAAACCAGTAAGTCTTGCCGATTAGCTTCGCGCATAAAAAATGCCGCTCCATGAGCGGCATTTTTGTGAGCGGTAATCGGTTATTCGCCGATAGCGCTCGTGTACCCGGCTGCATCCAGCAGCTTGGCCAGATCGCCTTCAGCGTCGCTTGGCTTGAGCTTGAAGATCCAGGCGCTGTATGGCTTGCTGTTGAGCAACTCGGGCGAACCGCTCAGTTCTTCATTGATCTCGATGACCTCGCCCGCAACCGGCGAGTAGATATCCGAAGCGGCCTTGACCGACTCGACAACACCGGCGGTGTCACCGGCAGCGAACACCTTGCCGACTTCCGGCAGTTCGACGAAGACCACATCGCCCAGTGCTTCCTGTGCATGGTCCGAGATGCCGACGGTCACGGTGCCGTCTGACTCCAGACGTGCCCATTCATGACTTTCGGCGAAACGCAGCTCGGCGGGAATATTGCTCATTTAGTCATCCTCAACATCGGGTCAGCGGAAAACCCGCCATTAGGTTAGATCAAGGTTTTGCCATGGCGCACGAACGCAGGCTGCACCACCCGCACCGGGTACCATTTGCCGCGGATTTCCACCTCGGCCCGGTCAGCGGTCGCCATCGGAACGCGAGCCAGTGCAATGGATTTGCTCAACGTAGGAGAGAAACTACCACTGGTGATCTCTCCTTCGCCAATTTCTGCGACACGTACCACCTGATGCGCCCTTAAAACGCCGCGTTCTTCGAGCACCAATCCAACGAGTTTGAAGGCGGTTCCTTCAGTCCGTTCGCTCTCCAGCGCCTTGCGACCGACAAAATCACGCTCGGCAGGCTCCCAGGCGATGCTCCAGGCCATATTCGAGGCCAAGGGCGAAACATGTTCACCGATGTCCTGGCCATAAAGGTTCATGCCGGCCTCGAGGCGCAGCGTGTCGCGAGCGCCCAGACCGATCGGGGAAATACCCGCGCCAACCAATTCATTGAAAAAGCTCTGGGCCTCTTCGGCAGGCAGCATGATCTCCAGGCCGTCCTCACCGGTATAGCCGGTGCGCGCGATGAACCAGTCGCCATCATCAAGCCCTTCGAACGGCTTGAGCTGGTGAATCAGTTCGGCGCGGGCGCTTGAAACCAGCTCGGCAATACGGGTTCTGGCCTTGGGGCCTTGAATGGCGAGCATCGCCATTTCACTGCGCTCGACCAGTTGCACGTCGAAATCGCCCAGTTGCGCCTGCATCCAGGCAAGATCCTTGACGCCGGTCGCCGCGTTGACGACCAGCCGATAACCTTCGGGCGTGAGGTAGACGATCATGTCATCGATCACCCCGCCGCGCTCGTCCAGCATGGCGCTGTACAAGGCACGACCGGGGGTTTTGAGCTTGTCTACATCATTGGCCAGCAAGTAACGCAGCCAGGCATTGGCCTGGCGGCCGCGCACGTCGATCACGTTCATGTGAGAGACATCGAAGACCCCACAGTCGCGACGCACCTGATGGTGTTCCTCGACCTGCGATCCGTAATGCAACGGCATGTCCCAGCCACCAAAATCGACCATTTTCGCGCCAAGGGCGAGGTGCAGGTCGAACAGGGGGGTACGCTGTCCCATGGGTTTCTCCTTCCGGGCGTGGCGAAGGTGCGGGCAGAAGAAATCGGCAAGCCCCCCAATAAACCGGGGTTTGCAGCACGTAACAGCTGACCGAATTATCTGACAGACCGCACCAATTGCGGCGCATTGTAGCCGCAAGGTGAGGCCCCCGCACCTAGCCAATCTGACGGGCAGAGCGACGAATCAGCCCAATGACGGGTAATAATCCTACAAGCACCAGCGACAAAGCTGGCAACGCAGCCCGTGCCCACTCGCCCTCGCTGGTCATTTCGAAGATGCGTACCGCCAGCGTATCCCAGCCAAACGGGCGCATGAGCAGGGTTGCCGGCATTTCCTTGAGCACATCGACGAACACCAGCAGCGCCGCGCTCAGCGCCCCTGGCACCAGCAACGGCAGATACACGTTGAGAAACAACTTTGGCCCACTGACCCCCAGACTGCGCGCCGCTTCAGGCAATGACGGGCGGATACGCGACAGGCTGTGCTCCAGCGGACCGAAGGCGACGGCGATGAAGCGCACCAGATACGCCAGCAGCAGGGCCGAGAGGCTGCCCAGCAGCAAAGGCTTGCCTGCGCCGCCCAGCCAGCCGGACAGCGGAATGACCAGTTCGCGGTCCAGGTAACTGAACGCCAGCATGATTGAAACCGCCAGTACCGAGCCTGGCAATGCGTATCCCAGGTTGGCGAGGCTGACGCCGGAGCGGATCGCGGGCGTGGGCGCCATACGTCGGGCAAACGCCAGAATCAGCGCCACACTGACAGTGATCAACGCCGCCATGCCGCCCAGATAGAGCGTGTGCAGAATCAGCCCGGTGTAGCGCTCATCCAGATCGAAGCGGCCGCGCTGCCAGACCCAGACGATCAATTGCAGCATTGGCACCACGAAGGCACAGAGAAACACCAGCCCACACCAGAAGCTCGCGGCCCATGCCTTGATGCCGCGTAACCGGTAAAGCGCAGCGCCACGCGGACGCTCGTTGGCCGGTCGGCTTGCACCCCGGGCGCGGCGTTCGCCGTACAGCAGCACCAGCACGGCCAACAGCAGCAGGCTGGCCAGTTGCGCGGCGCTGGAAAGGCTGAAGAAGCCGTACCAGGTCTTGTAGATGGCAGTGGTGAACGTGTCGAAGTTGAACACCGACACGGCACCAAAATCGGCCAGGGTCTCCATCAGCGCCAGCGCCACCCCCGCGCCGATGGCCGGACGCGCCATTGGCAGCGCCACGCGCCAGAACGCCTGCAGGGGCGTGTTGCCCAGCACTCGCGCAGCTTCCATCAGGCCCTTGCCCTGCGCCAGAAACGCCGTGCGCGCCAACAGGTAGACGTAGGGGTAGAAAACCAGCACCAGGACGATGATCACCCCACCAGTGGAGCGCACCCGGGGCAAGCGCAGACCGGAGCCGAACCATTCGCGCATCAGGGTCTGCACCGGGCCGGAAAAATCCAACAGCCCGACAAACACGAACGCCAGCACATAGGCGGGGATCGCGAAAGGCAGCATCAGCGCCCAGTCCAGCCAGCGGCGACCGGGGAATTCACACAGGCTGGTGAGCCACGCCAGGCTCACCCCCAGCAGCGTCACGCCCACGCCGACACCCAGCACCAGGATCAGCGTATTGCCCAGCAGACGCGCCATCTGGGTTTCGAGCAGGTGCGACCATATCTGCCGGTCAACCGTCTCCCACGACAGCAGCAGAACGCTCAGCGGCAGCACGACCAGCGCAGCGATGGCAAAGACCAGGGGGTACCAGCGGCGTTGCACAGGATGGGCCAAGGAGGTTCTCGAAATGAGGGGGGTCAAGAGGGGTGCACAGGCCTGCTTCTGATTCTGGCTGAAAGCCGTAGGAGCGGACTTGTCCGCGAAAAGGCCGGTACATTCTCAGAAAATGCACTATCTGAACTGACGGCTTCGCGGACAAGTCCGCTCCTACGCCCTGCGGGCAGAAGCCTGAAAGCCCCGTGTCCCAGGCTATTCAGTACCTGAGCTAACGCTGAGCACTGAAGCGTGAAGCGATAAGGCGCTGGATATTAAATCAATTCCAGCCCGCGCGATCCATCATGCGTATCGCTTCTGCCTGACGCTTGCCTGCCACTTCAACCGGGAGGGTGTCGGCCTTGAACGGCCCCCAGCTCGCCACTTCTTCTGAAGGCGCCACATTCGGGTTGGCCGGGAACTCCTGATTGACGCTGGAAAAAATCTTCTGCGCCTCAGGGCCGGTCATCCACTCGACCAGCGCCTTGGCCGCTTCAGGGTGCGGGGCGTATTTGGTCAGACCGATACCCGACAGGTTGACGTGCACACCGCGATCCGCCTGGTTCGGCCAGAACAGCTTCACCGCCAGGTCGGGTTTTTCCTTGTGCAGGCGACCGTAGTAATAGGAATTGACGATGCCCACGTCGCACTGCCCGGCATTGATCGCCTCGAGCACCGCAATGTCATCGGAGAACACGTCGGTGGACAGGTTGTTGACCCAGCCCTTGAGGATTTTCTCCGACGCTTCGGCGCCGTGGGTTTCGATCAGCGTAGCGGTCAGCGACTGGTTGTAGACCTTCTTCGCGGTACGCAGGCACAGACGGCCTTCCCAGTTCTTGTCGGCCAGCGCCTCGTAGGTGCTCAGCTCGGCAGGCTTCACCCGGTCGGTGGAGTAGGCGATGGTGCGCGCGCGAAGGCTCAGACCGGTCCAGCCGTGGGTCGACGAGCGATACTGCGGAGGAATGTTGGCTTCGATCACCGGCGAGGTGAACGGCTGCAGGATACCCATCTGCTCGGCCTGCCAGAGGTTGCCCGCATCGACCGTCAGCAACAGGTCGGCGGTGGCATTCTCGCCCTCGGCCTTGATGCGCTGCATCAGCGGCGCTTCCTTGTCGGTGATGAATTTGATCTTCACCCCGGTACTGGCCGTGTACGCATCGAATACCGGCTTGATCAGCTCGTCGATCCGGGACGAATACACCACCACTTCATCGGCAGCCTGAGCGGTGCTGCCCAGTAAGGTCAGTGTCAGAGCAGCCAGAAGACGCTTGCTTGCCTGCATCAGGGTATCTCGCGTTCGCAAAGGAGGCGAAATGGTAGTGAATCCCATTTGCTATCTCAATCGAAGCGACAGCGGAGCCGTTACCGGATGTGTCCAGGCTCGATCATGACCGGTGATCAGCACACAGCCCTGGCTCTGGAAAAGTTCGCCACCCTGCGCAGCTTGTCCACATCGAACACTTCCAGGTGTCCCTCTCCCAGGCGCACGATCCTGCGCTCATGCAGGTCCTGGAGCACTTCCAGCAAGGCCGGCGAGGCAAGCGCGAGACGCTCCGCCGCCTGAATGTCATCCAGCGCAATCAGGCGGCGTGCCTGGCTCAACGGGCCATACCCCTCGCTGAGCATCAACAGGCGCCAGGCAACTCGCGCCCGCGGCGGCAGGCGACGCATTTTCTCAGGGCTCTGCAGTGGCAAGCCGACCTTCTGGCTGAGCAGTGCGGCAAACCAGCGCCAGTACTCGGGGTGCCTGTCGAGCAGCCGGGCCAGGAATGGCTGGGGAATGTGCAGGAAGATGCTCTGTTCCAGCGAGCAGACTTCGAAACGGCGCGGCAGCCCGTCAAACAGCGAGACTTCGCCAAACCAGCACGGCGCGCTCGCCGATTCCACGTGCGTTAGCAGCCGCTGCTCGTGGGCGGCGCCGATTCGCACGCTGCCCTCCAGCAGCACATAAACACCGCACGGCAGATCGCCCTTGTCGAACAGCCGTCTGCCGGGCGTCTTGCGGCGCTGGCGGGCAGCCTCCAGCAGGCTATCCTGCAGATCGGCAGGCAGATGGGAAAACCAGTAATCGGATAGCAATCGTGACCGCCACGCCACTCCATTTGTCATTTTTGCTCCCTTCTCTTTCAGCCATGCATGTTGTACAAGAAATCAGGCTCAAGCCGGCCATCGTCTCAGGCAGGAATAATAATGAAAACCCTTGTCGATCATCTCAGCCAATACGCGGCTTATCACCGTGATTCACGCAATATCGTGACGCACTTCGTGGGTATCCCGCTGATCGTGCTGGCCGTGGCGGTGCTTCTCTCGCGACCGGGCTGGAATATGAGCGGATTGTGGCTCTCACCGGCGGCGCTGCTGGCCTTGGGCTCGACGATCTTTTACCTGCGACTCGACCGCGCTCTGGGCGTCGTCATGGCGGTGTTACTGGCGCTGTGTCTATGGGCCGGGGCCAACCTTGCGCAGCAGGCAACCATGGTCTGGCTGAGTGCGGGCGTCGGGCTCTTTGTAATTGGCTGGATCATCCAGTTCGTCGGCCATTACTACGAGGGGCGCAAACCGGCCTTCATCGATGACCTGACCGGGCTGATCATCGGCCCGCTGTTTGTGGTCGCGGAGCTGGCGTTCCTGATGGGCCAGCGCAAACCGCTGCAGCACGCCATCGAAGAGCGCGTCGGCCCGGTCGGGCGTGCGACCCGCAAGGCGACGACCTAGGCGCCAAGCGCCGGACACCGATCGTCGCCAGCGGCAACGATCAATGCCCGCCTCTTAGCCGGCAAGCCCGGTGCTGTTCTGCAACCCGGCCAGCAACAGCCGCTGATACAACTCTTCGCGCAAGCCCTGCGGCGCGTCGAGCTGCATGCGCTGCAAGTGCGTAAGGAAGGCTTCGGGGTCCGGCGCGTCGAGGGTCGCCTTGCCCAGCTCGAGGATTTCAGTGAGCTTGAGCTTGCTCTTCAGCCAGTTCAGGGCTCTCAGCAGGTCGCGCTCCTTGGCGGTAAAGTCGCAACCCAACGGGTACTCGGTAAACAGTGACGGGTAGCGTGATGCAGTGTCCTTGAGGCGCTCGGGCGTGTTGTCGGTGAAGCGCGGATCGAGACGGAAGTCCTTGGGCAGCTTGCCAGCCTTTTGCGCCTGCTCGATCAGGCCCGATTGAAACCGCGAGTCAGTGATATTCAGAATTCGCTCGATCACCGTCGCGTCGGTCTGCCCGCGCAGATCGGCGATGCCGTATTCGGTCACGACAATGTCGCGCAAGTGTCGGGGAATGGTGGTGTGGCCGTACTGCCAGACGATGTTGGAGCTGACCTCGCCACCCGACTCACGCCAGCTGCGCAGCATCAGAATCGAACGGGCGCCTTCCAGTGCATGGGCCTGCGCCACGAAGTTGTACTGACCGCCCACGCCACTGAGCACCCGGCCATCTTCCAGCTGATCAGCCACTGCCGCGCCCATCAGGGTGACGGTAAACGCACTGTTGATGAAGCGCGCATCGCGGCGTTGCAGGCGCTTGAGTTCTTCCTGGCCGTAAAGCTCGTTGATGTAGCTGATGGCGGTCATGTTGAACTGCGCCAGCCGCTCGGCGGGCAGCTCGCGCAGCCGCGCGTAAAAACTCTGCGGACCGAGGAAAAAGCCGCCATGCACGACCACGCCACCAGGATGGGCATCCTCATCCAGCGTGCCCATGTTGGCCAGCCGTTGCAGCTCTGCATCGGCATACACCTTGCGCCGCACGATGCCGGCATCGGCGAGTACCAGCAGGCCGTTGACGAACATTTCGCTGCAACCGTAAAGGCCGCTGGCAAACGGCTGAACGCCGCCTTCCCGATCTATCAGGGTCTGCCAGTTACTCATGTTCAACTCGGCCAGCAGGCCACGCCAGGTTTCGTTATCGGCCTGGCGAGCCAGCAGCGCGCCGGTCAGTGCATCGCCCATCGAGCCGATGCCGATCTGTAACGTGCCGCCGTCACGCACCAGCGTGCTGGCGTGCAGGCCGATCAGGTGGTCCTGATAGCCCACCGGCATATTGGGGGTGGAAAACAGCGTACTGCGCTCGTCTTCGTCGATCAGCACATCGAAGGCGTCGACGTCCAGTTCCGAGTCGCCCGGCATGTAAGGCAGGTCGGCGTGCACCTGGCCGAGCATCAGAATGGTCTCCCCGGCGGCCCGGCGCTTGGCGATCATGGGCAACAGGTCGAGGGTCACGTCCGGGTTGCAGCTCAGGCTCAACGTGCCTGGGCGCTGTTCGTCACGGGCCACCAGTTGCGCGACCAGATTCAGGCCATTGGCATTGATGTCGCGGGCGGCATGGCTGTAATTGCTGCTGACGTAGTCTTGCTGGGCTGAGTGGCTGTTGAGCAAACTGCCCGGCTGCATGAAGAATTGTTGCACACGGATATTGGCAGGGAGTTTGTCGCGGCGCAGTGCAGCGAGGAAATCGAGCTCCGGATAGTCAGCGAAGACGCGCTGGAGAAACGGTTCGAGAAACCGCGCCTGCAAACCCTCCCCCGGCGTCGGCCGCCCGAGTGTCAGCGCGGTATAGATCGTCATCCGTCGTTCGGGCAACTCGCTGATGCGCTGGTACAACGCGTTGACGAAGCGGTTGGGCTTGCCCAGCCCCAGCGGCATGCCGAGGTGGATATGCTCGGGTAGCTGCGCAAGAACGTGATCGACGGCATGCTCGATGGAACAGGAATACGGCATCCCAGCTCTCCTGAATTGTTATTGGGTGCAGGTTGGACCGGCGACAACGTCAAAGTGCTGCATGCTCGTCAGGCAGAGCATCATCGTTATACACAATCCCTGGAACACCCGGAACAAAAGGCTTCCTGGCTTCTGCCCAAAGGGCGTAGGAGCGAACTTGTTCGCGAAAAGGGCGTGTACTATCGCCAAAAATGCATCGATCTAAACATCATCTTCGCGAGCAAGCGAAGCGTCGCCCGGCTCGCTCCCACAAAACGTATGCACAGCGCCGGGCGTTCAGGCACGGGAACGAGGGTGCACCTCACTTCAACCCGGACATGCTCTGGATGGCGCTCTTCAGTTCGTCGTTTGTGCAATCGCCGCAGGTGCCTTTCGGGGGCATGATGCCGAGGCCTTTGATGGTGCTGGCCAACAGTCCATCAAGGCCGCCTTTTTGCTGGGCGCGCTGTTCCCAGGCCGCCGTGTCACCGATCTTCGGCGCGTTGAGCAGACCGACGCTGTGGCAGGCGACACAATGCGCCGCGATGATGTCGTCAGGGGCTCGGGCGCTATCGGCGGCTTGCGCATTGAACGCCCACAACGCCAGAACGCCTGCGCTGCTCAGAATCTTCCGGGTCAGTTTCACGCATCTCTCATCGCAAGGGGGCAGGTCAGAAATTGGCCGGGGTGGCCGCACTGATCAATCGTGCCGGGACATCGAACGGGTTACGAAAGCGATGCGGCCGGGTGCTTTCGAAATAATAGCTGTCACCTGCTTCGAGCACGTAGGTATCCAGCCCGACCACCAGTTCCAGCCGACCCTCGACGAGGATGCCGGTCTCTTCACCTTCGTGAACGAGCATTTCTTCGCCAGTGTCGGCACCCGGTGGATAGGTCTCGGTGAGAAAGGCGATGGCGCGGCCCTGATGCGATTTGCCGACCAGCTTCATGGTCACGGCACCGTCCGATATATCAATCAGCTCGCTGGCCTTGTACACCACTTGAGCCGCGTTTTCGGGCACGGATTCTTCCGAGAAAAATTCGACCATGGACATGGGGATGCCGCCGAGCACCTTGCGCAGCGAACTGATCGAAGGGCTGACGCTGTTTTTTTCGATCATGGAGATGGTGCTGTTGGTCACACCGGCGCGCTTGGCGAGTTCACGCTGGGACAAGCCTTTGAGCTTGCGAATCGATTGCAGTCGTTCACCCACGTCCAATGCGATATTCCCCCAGGTTTTGTCAGGTCTAGTCGATATGAACGCCATCATGGCAACAGCGTTCGATATTTACAACACTTCGACAGACACCTGACCTGACGCGGCCTGGGGCAAAGAGGACTGAATCAGTCTTCGGAGTAGATGCGCGGAACGCGACGCAGATTGCAGAAGATTTCGTAGGGAATGGTTTCCGCGCGCTGGGCCACTTCACTGGCGAGCACTTGCTTGCCCCACAGCTCGACTCGGCTGCCGAGCCCGGCCTGCGGCACATCGGTGAGGTCCACGCAGAGCATGTCCATGGACACGCGTCCGAGCAGCCTGGATGGCTGGCCGTCGATCTGCACGGGCGTGCCGGTGGGCGCGTGACGCGGATAGCCGTCGGCGTAGCCCATCGCCACTACCCCGATACGCGACGGCCGGTCACAGACAAATGTCGCGCCATAGCCCACGGGCTCACCAACGGGCAGTTCACGCACGCTGATGATCTTCGATTCCAGGGTCATCACCGGTTGCAGGCGATCCGCCAGCGGGTGCACCTGATCAAACGGCGTAGCACCGTAGAGCATGATGCCCGGGCGCGACCAGTCGCTCGGAATCTGTGGCCAGCCCAGCACCGCCGGGGAGTTTTTCAGACTGGTTTCTGCTGCCAGCCCCTTGCGAAAGGTCTCGAATACGGCGAGTTGTTCATCACTGCAGCCGCTGTTCAGCTCGTCGGCACGGGAGAAGTGGCTCATCAGCACGATTCTGGCCACTTTGCCGGTTGCCAGCAGACGCTGATAAGCCGCCTGGTACTCGTGAGGATGCAGGCCAACCCGGTGCATGCCAGTGTCGAGCTTGAGCCAGACCGTTATCGGCTTGCCCAGGCGCGCCTGCTCGATGGCCTCCAGTTGCCAGGTCGCGTGTACAACGGTCCACAAATCATGCTCGACAATCAGCGCCAGCTCGTCGGCCTCGAAAAAGCCTTCGAGCAGCAGGACTGGCGCACGAATGCCTGCCGCACGCAGCTCTAGTGCTTCTTCAATGCAGGCCACTGCAAAACCGTCGGCCTGTGACTCCAGTGCCTGCGCGACGCGCACCGCGCCGTGACCGTAGGCATCGGCCTTGACGACGGCGAGCGCTTTGCCGCCGCTGTTTTCACGGGCCAATTGGTAGTTGTGACGCAGTGCCTGAAGATCGATAAAGGCGCGGGCTGGACGCATGATGACGTTTACTTGCCTGAAAGGATGGAAAGGGACGATCAACCCGACGCGGGGACGCGCCGGGCAAAAAGGGTCAGGGCAGCGCGGCAACCACCGACAGTTCAACGAGGATTTCCGGCTCGCACAGCTTGGCCTCGACCGTCGCGCGTGCAGGCGCGAAACCCTTGGGCAGCCATTTGTCCCAGACGCTGTTCATGCCTGCGAAGTCGGCGTCGATGTCTTTCAGGTAAATGGTGACCGACAGGATACGCGTCTTGTCGGTGCCGGCCAGGTCGAGCAGGCGCTCGATGCTGTTCAGAACCTCTCGGGTCTGCTGCTCGACACCCGCAGTCATGTCATTACCGACCTGGCCCGACAGATAGACGGTGCCATTGTGGACAACGACCTGACTCATGCGCTCATTGGTGAGCTGGCGCTGGATGGACATGCTGTGCATTCTCCTGAGTGTTGCCGTAACGAGAGATATCAAGGCCTTCAGCACTGATACGGGGTGTCTTGCGGGCAATGAGGTCTGCCAGCAAACGACCGGAACCACACGCCATCGTCCAGCCCAGAGTGCCATGGCCGGTATTGAGGAACAGGTTACGGAACGGTGTTGCACCCACAATCGGTGTGCCGTCGGGCGTGGTCGGACGCAACCCGGTCCAGAAATCGGCCTGGGTCAGGTCGCCGCCCTGAGGATAGAGGTCACCGACGATCATCTCCAGTGTTTCGCGTCGACGCGGATTGAGCGACAGGTCAAAACCGGCGATTTCCGCCATGCCGCCGACGCGGATCCGGTTGTCGAAACGGGTGATCGCGACTTTATAGGTTTCATCGAGAATGGTCGAAGTCGGCGCCATGTCCGGGTTGGTGATCGGCACGGTCAGCGAATAGCCCTTCAGCGGATAGACCGGCGCCTTGATGCCCAACGGCTTGAGCAACTGCGGCGAGTAACTGCCCAGCGCCAGCACGTAACGATCGGCAGTTTCGAGCTTGCCGTCGATCCACACGCCATTGATGCTGTCGCCTGCGTGATCGAGGCGTTCGATGTTCTGCCCGTAGCGGAACTCAACTCCCAGCGCGACGGCCATTTCCGCCAGGCGCGTGGTGAACAGCTGACAGTCACCCGTCTGGTCATTGGGCAGGCGCAACGCACCGCTGAGGATGCCGGTCACGCCGGCCAGCGCGGGCTCGACACGGGCGATGCCTTCGCGATCCAGCAGTTCATAGGGCACACCGGACTGCTCGAGCACGGCGATGTCCTTGGCGGCGTTATCCAGCTGGGCCTGGGTACGGAACAACTGGGTGGTGCCCAGGCTGCGTCCTTCGTAGGCAATGCCGGTCTCGAGGCGCAGTTCATCCAGGCAATCGCGGCTGTATTCGGACAGGCGTACCATGCGCTCTTTATTGATGGCATAGCGGCTGGCCGTGCAGTTGCGCAGCATTTGCGCCATCCACAGGTACTGATCGATATCTGCCGTTGCCTTGATCGCCAATGGCGCATGACGCTGCAGCAGCCATTTGAGCGCTTTGAGCGGAACACCCGGCGCAGCCCATGGCGAGGCATAGCCGGGAGAAACCTGGCCGGCATTGGCAAAACTGGTTTCCATGGCAGCAGCCGGCTGACGGTCAACGACGGTCACCTGGAAACCGGCACGCGCCAGATAATAAGCACTGGTTGTACCGATGACGCCACTACCCAGGACCAGAACGCGCATGTCGATGACCTCATCGCGGATATCCGCTGATAATTCGAAGTTTTAAGCAAGGATGTGCGCAGTATATTGAGCAATGGGCAGTGCTTCTCACTGTATAAAGATCTATATTCAGTTTTTATTCGCGGCGATAAACGCTTTGCTAGAGGGGAAATGACCCGTGCGCACTCAACACCAGTCAAATCGTGAACTGGACAAGATCGATCGCAATATTCTGCGCATCCTGCAGGCCGACGGGCGCATCTCGTTCACCGAGCTTGGCGAGCGGGTCGGCCTGTCTACCACGCCTTGTACCGAACGGGTGCGCAGGCTGGAGCGCGAGGGGATCATCATGGGCTACACCGCCCGACTGAACCCGCAAAGCCTCAAGGCCAGCCTGCTGGTATTCGTCGAAATCAGCCTGGACTACAAGTCTGGCGACACCTTCGAAGAATTCCGCCGTGCCGTGCTGAAGCTTCCCCATGTGCTGGAGTGCCACCTGGTGTCAGGCGACTTCGACTATCTGGTCAAGGCACGGATTTCCGAGATGGCGTCCTACCGCAAACTGCTGGGCGATATCCTGCTCAAACTGCCGCACGTACGTGAGTCCAAGAGCTACATCGTCATGGAGGAAGTCAAAGAGAGCCTGAATCTGCCGATTCCCGACTGATTGCTCGCTATACCAGGACTTGCCGGGTCGAGGCCATATACTCATGAATCTGCTTTTCGACCCGGGGATGGATCAACTCGACCGGGCGACGTCCATTCGGGCAGGGCAGGCTTGCGGTGGTGCCGAACAGGCGGCAGATCAGCGGACGCTCGTCATACACGGTGCAGCCTTGCGGACCCAGGTGCACGCAATTGAGTTCGTCCAGCGCAGCGTCCTGTTCGGCAGCCGTCTTGCGCGGCAGACGCGACATTTCTTCGGGCGACGTGGTCACCGGCCCACAGCAGTCGTGGCAGCCGGGCACACACTCGAACGAAGGAATCTGGCGACGCAGATCCGCTATTTTCTGACGGTTGCAGCTCATTGACTCGACCACTCATACACAAGGCCGAGAGTTTGCCTCAGTTGGCAGGCTCATGACAGCGGCTTATCCTCCCGACACGCCATCCGCCGCCAACAGGACACGCTCATGAACGCCCGCGTTCAGCACTCGACTCGTCACGATCAGCACGCTGCTTCCTACTACGCCGCCAGCAGCCATGCGCAAGCGGATCATCCTGCGCTGCAAGGTGAGGTGAAGGTGGATGTGTGCGTGGTCGGCGGTGGATTCTCCGGCCTCAACACCGCCATCGAACTGGCCGAGCGCGGGTTCAGCGTTGCGCTGCTCGAAGCGCGCAAGATCGGCTGGGGGGCCAGCGGGCGCAATGGCGGCCAGCTGATTCGCGGGGTCGGTCATGGTCTCGAACAGTTCGCCAATGTCATCGGCAGCGAAGGCGTGCGGCAGCTCAAGCTGCTGGGCATCGAGGCCGTCGAGATCGTGCGGCAGCGCATCGAACGGCATGCTATCGATTGCGACCTGAAGTGGGGTTATTGCGATCTGGCCAACAAACCGCGCGACCTGCACAGCCTTGCCGAAGACGCAGAAGAGTTGCGCAGCCTGGGTTATTGCCATGCACTGCAGTTGCTGCAGCCCGAAGAGATGCACAGCGTGGTGGGCTCCTCGCGCTATGTCGGTGGCCTGATCGACATGGGCTCGGGGCATTTGCATCCGTTGAACCTGGCCTTGGGCGAAGCGGCTGTGGCGCAGTCGCTCGGCGTTCAGTTGTTCGAGCATTCAGCGGTGACGAGCATCGATTATGGCCCGCAGGTCAGGGTGCATACGGCTGGCGGCTCGGTGCAGGCGCAGACCCTGGTACTGGGTTGCAACGCCTACCTCAATGACTTGAATCCGGAAATCAGCGGCAAGGTATTGCCTGCCGGCAGCTACATCATCGCCACCGAGCCGTTGAGCGAAGCGCAGGCCCGTGAAGTGTTGCCGCAGGACATGGCGGTCTGTGATCAGCGGGTGACGGTGGATTACTACAGGCTGTCTGCCGACCGCCGCCTGCTGTTCGGCGGTGCCTGCCATTACTCGGGGCGTGACCCTCAGGACATTGCCGCGTACATGCGACCGAAGATGCTCGATGTGTTCCCGCAACTGGCCGCCGTGAAGATCGATTACCAGTGGGGCGGGATGATCGGCATCGGCGCCAATCGCCTGCCGCAGATAGGCCGGCTCAAGCAGCACCCCAACGTGTTTTATGCTCAGGCCTACTCGGGCCACGGTCTGAATGCCACGCATCTGGCGGGACGGCTGCTGGCCGAAGCCATCGCCGGGCAACACAGCGATGGCTTCGAGTTGTTCGCCAAAGTGCCGCACATGACCTTTCCCGGCGGCAAGCACTTGCGCTCGCCTCTGCTGGCATTGGGCATGCTCTGGCACCGCCTCAAAGAGCTGCGCTAGGCTCAGGGCCTCCAAAACGGCTTCATGGCCTCGACCCGCGCCTGGCGGAAATCCAGGCCGATGTCGCGCAACTGATCGTCGGTCAGTGTCAGCAAGCTGCGGCGCGATGCCCAGCGATGGCGGTACAGCGCCCAGCGCCCCATGCCTGCCAACAGATCGGCCTTGTTCGCGCGGACGGTTCTGACCGTCGCGGGCCGATACTCATTCAATTCATGGCTGTGAAGCGTAAGGCGCACATCGCTGAACCCGTTCATGTCCTATTCCCTCATCCTGGGTGGCTGTGGGTCCATGATGAAGCGAACAGCAAAACCAATACAGATTCAAAAGTCTTTTATATTTTCCATACAGATGATCAAAAAACGCCACTGAATGCTATATTTCCGGCCAATCTGTATTGCTTTACCGCACTTTAATTCCTGAGAGTACGCCATGACGCTCTACGTCAACCTCGCCGAACTGCTCGGCTCGCGCATCGAAAACGGCTTCTACCGCCCCGGCGACCGCCTGCCCTCGGTACGCGCGTTGAGCGTCGAGCATGGCGTCAGTCTGAGCACCGTGCAGCAGGCGTATCGGGTGCTGGAAGACAATGGCCTGGCCGCGCCGAAACCTAAATCCGGCTATTTCGTCTCGGTCAGCCGAAAAGCCCCTGCACTGCCAGCGGTCGGCAGGCCAGTGCAGCGGCCTGTGGATATCTCTCAATGGGATCAGGTGCTGGACCTGATTCGCGTTGCCCCTCTTGAAGCCGTCACGCAACTGGGGCGCGGCATGCCGGATGTCACCAGCCCGACCCTGAAACCGCTGATGCGCGCGCTGAGTCAGTTGAGTCGCCATCAGGACATGCCGGGGCTGTATTACGACAACATCTACGGCGTGCGCAGGCTGCGCGAACAGATTGCCCGGCTGATGCTCGACTCGGGCTGCAACCTGACCGCCAATGACCTGATCGTCACCAATGGCTGTCATGAAGCGCTGTCAGCCAGTGTCCGGGCCATCTGCTCGCCGGGGGACATCGTGGCGGTGGACTCGCCGAGCTTCTTCGGCGCCATGCAAACGCTCAAGGGCGTGGGCATGAAAGCCATGGAAATCCCTACCGACCCGTTGACCGGCATCAGCCTCGAAGCGCTGGAACTGGCGCTGGAGCAATGGCCGATCAAGGTCATTCAGCTGACGCCCAACTGCAACAACCCGCTGGGTTATGTCATGCCCGAAGCACGCAAGCGGGCACTGCTGACCCTGGCGCAGCGCTTCGACGTGGCGATCATCGAGGATGATGTGTATGGCGACCTGGCCTACAACTACCCTCGCCCGCGCACCATCAAATCCTTCGACGAAGACGGTCGCGTCCTGCTGTGCAGTTCGTTTTCCAAGACCCTGGCACCGGGGCTGCGAATCGGCTGGGTAGCGCCGGGTCGTTATCTGGAGCAGGTGCTGCACATGAAATACATCGGCACCGGCTCGACTGCCCCGCAGCCGCAGCTGGCCATCGCCGACTTCATCGAAGGCGGCCATTACGAGCCTCACGTGCGACGCATGCGTAGCCAATACCAGCGCAGCCGAGACCAGATGATCGACTGGGTGATGCGCTACTTCCCCGAGGGCACCCGCGCCAGCCGGCCACAAGGCGGCTTCATGCTGTGGGTGGAACTGGCCGAAGGTTTCGACACCCTGCGCCTGAACCGCGCCTTGCTGGGCAAAGGTGTGCAGATCGCGGTGGGGAGTATCTTTTCGGCATCGGGCAAGTACCGTAACTGCATGCGCATGAACTTCGCGGCCAAACCCAACCGCGAAATCGAGAATGCTGTGCGTATCGTGGGCGAGACAATTGCCCTACTGAATGCGCAAACTGACTGATGCGGGCAAATCTTTCCCGGTTTTGTGGGTCATATCGCCAAGTCGAGCCATGTCCAGAAGCGGAAGATCAATTTGAATAACTCATGGGCCTTGCCCTTTTGCTTGCTGGTTGCGTTGTGCGTCAGCGGTTGTGCGCATCAACAGGTCACCAGTGAGCCAAGCCAGGCCATGCCGTCTTCAGGCTCCGCGTTCGGCCGCTCGATCCAGGCCATGGCCATGCCGCACGAAGGGCGTTCGGGCTTTCGTCTGCTGCCTGACAGCAGTGACGCTTTCAAGGCTCGCGCCGAACTGATCCGCAACGCCAAAAGCAGCCTTGATCTGCAGTATTACATCGTCCACGACGGCCTGAGCACGCGCGCCCTGATCGATGAACTGCTCAAGGCGGCAGACCGTGGCGTTCGTGTGCGCATCCTGCTGGACGACACCACCAGCGACGGCCTGGACCAGGCCATCGCCACCCTCGCCGCTCACCCGAACATCCAGATTCGCCTGTTCAATCCGCAAAACCTGGGGCGCGAGACCGGCATCACCCGCAGCCTCGGGCGCCTGATGAACCTGTCGCGCCAGCACCGGCGCATGCACAACAAGCTATGGCTGGCCGACAGCAGTGTGGCCATCGTCGGCGGGCGCAATCTGGGCGATGAATACTTCGATGCCGAGCCGAACCTGAACTTCACCGATATCGACATGCTCAGCGTGGGGCCGGTGGCCGAGCAGCTCGGCCACAGCTTCGACCAGTACTGGAACAGCACGCTCAGCAAGCCTATCGGTGAATTCATCTATTTCCTGCCCGACGGCGAGGATCTGGCCGAGGCCCGGCGCAAGCTGGATGATTCTCTGGAGCAGGCGCACCAGCAGCACAAGGCGCTGTACGAGCGACTGATGGCCTACAAGACCCAGCCGCGCATGAAAACCTGGCTCAACGAACTGGTCTGGGCATACAACCAGGCGCTATGGGACGCACCGACCAAGGTTCTGGCGCAGGGCGAGCCTGATCCGCACCTGCTGCTGACCACGCAACTGGCACCTGAACTGCTGAACACTCACAAGGAACTGATGCTGATCTCGGCCTACTTTGTACCGGGCCAGGAAGGCTTGCTGTACCTGACCGGGCGGGCCGATGCCGGCGTCAATGTCAGCCTGCTGACCAACTCTCTGGAAGCCACCGACGTGCCTGCCGTGCATGGCGGCTATGCGCCGTACCGCAAGGCACTGCTGGAGCATGGCGTGAAACTGTTCGAGCTGCGCCGACAGCCTGGCGATACCGAGACGATGCGCGGCAGCGGCCCGCATCTGTTCAAGAAAAGCCATTCTCTGGTCAGTTCCGAATCGAGCCTGCACAGCAAGGCGATGATCTTCGATCGACAGAAAGTCTTTGTCGGCTCATTCAACTTCGACCCGCGCTCTGTGCTGTGGAATACCGAAGTGGGCGTGCTGGTCGACAGCCCGCAACTGGCCGAGCAACTGCGCGAACTGACCTTGCAAGGCATGGCCCCGTCGCTCACCTACGAAGCGCGGCTGGAGGACGGCAAAGTGGTGTGGGTGACCGAAGACAACGGCCAGATCCACACCCTGCATACCGAACCGGGCGACTGGTGGCGGCGTTTCAACGCTTGGATGAGCCGCGCCATCGGCCTGGAAAGAATGCTTTAAGCGAGCGCAGCCTGCGCATCCCCGAACGCGCCGCGTCGCCGGATCAGTATCAGCAGACCCAGCGCACCTGCAGCCATCATCAGCGGCAAGGCCTCACCGCTGACCCACTGGCTGCCCGCGCCGGCTATTAACGGGCCGAGCAGGCAGCCGATGCCCCACAGTTGCGCCACATGTGCGTTGGCGCGGACCAGCGAGTCATCGCGATAGCGTTCGCCGATCAGAATCAGCGACAGGGTAAACAGCCCGCCGGCACTGGCACCGAACACGGTCCACAGCGGCCAGATCAGAACAGTGTCGATCAGCAGCGGCACCAACAGGCTGGACGCCAGCAGCAGGGCGGCACAGCCGGTGAACATCGCGCGACGTGAAATGCGGTCGGCGAGCATGCCGATCGGCAGTTGCAGCAGCGCATCACCGACCACCACCACGCTGACCATGATCAGGGCGATTTCCGGGGTGAAGCCGTGGCGTATGCAATAAAGCGGCAACAGGGTGAGGATCAGCGCTTCGAACGCAGCAAACAGGGCGACCGCCCAGGCGATGGCAGGCATGCCGCGACAGAAGCCGGACAGATCGGCAAACGTCACATTGCAGGATTCGGTCGACGGCGCACCGGTACGCCCCAGCAGCAGAAACGGTGAGCCGACCAGCAGCGCGACACCAATCCAGAAACCATAGTCGCCCTGGGTGCCGATCACGCCCAGCAGCAGCGGACCTGCCAGTTGGCTCAATGCGTAGGTGCTGCCATACAGCGCCACCAGACGCCCGCGCAGGCGCTCGATGACCAGCTGATTGATCCAGCTTTCACCCAGCACGAAGACGATGGTCAGAATCACCCCAAGCGTCAGGCGCAAGACCAGCCAGATCCAGTAATACGGCAGCAGCGCCAGCGCGCCGACCGAAACCGCCCCGGCCCATAAGCACAGGCGCATGAGATTGGCCGTGCCGAAGCGCGCCGCCAGACGACTGGCCAGCGCCGCGCCGAGCAGCACGCCCACCGCCGGCATCGCCGCCATGATACCAATGGCAAACGAGCCATAGCCCCAGCCCGCCAGCCGCAATGAAACCAGCGGCATGCTGACGCCCATTGCCAGACCGACGCCCAGTACGGACGCCAGCACAGCAAAATAAGTCCCCCAACGCATTTCCACGCTCCTGCCCGGCGCTGCGCTACGCGCTTATCGCCTTGTACAAATCCTGTGCGGCGCGATGATCAATCTTGAGACCCCATCGTGCCAACGCTCCGAGGGCAGAGCCTCGGAGCAATAGGCAAATGACTACAGCTTGATCCAGGTCGACTTCAGCTCGGTGTATTTGTCGAACGCATGCAGCGACTTGTCACGACCGTTGCCCGACTGTTTGAAGCCACCGAACGGTGCGGTCATGTCGCCGCCGTCGTACTGGTTGACCCATACGCTGCCTGCGCGCAAAGCCTTGGCGGTCAGGTGCGCCTTGGAGATGTTCGCGGTCCATACGGCAGCCGCCAGGCCATACTGCGTGTCGTTGGCGATCTGGATCGCCTCTTCGGCCGTATCGAACGTCAGCACCGAAAGCACCGGGCCGAAGATTTCTTCCTGAGCGATTTTCATCGCATTGTTCACACCATCGAAAATGGTCGGCTCGACATAGGTGCCGCCGGTTTCCTGCAGGATGCGCTTGCCGCCCGCAACCAGCTTGGCACCATCGGTGTGGCCCGCTTCGATATAGGACAACACAGTGTTCATCTGTTGGGTATCAACCAGCGCGCCCACGGTGGTCGCAGGGTCCAGCGGATTGCCGGGCTTCCAGGCGCTGAGCGCCTCGATCACCATCGGCAGGAAGCGATCCTTGATGGAGCGCTCGACCAGCAGACGCGAACCGGCGGTACACACTTCGCCCTGGTTGAAGGCAATCGCGCTGGCGGCTGCGCTGGCGGCGGCCTGCAGATCAGGCGCGTCGGCAAAGACGATATTCGGGCTCTTGCCACCGGCTTCCAGCCACACGCGCTTCATGTTCGATTCGCCCGCATAGATCATCAGTTGCTTGGCGATCTTGGTCGAGCCGGTGAACACCACAGTGTCCACATCCATATGCAGGGCAAGCGCCTTGCCGACGGTGTGGCCATAGCCAGGCAGTACGTTGAGCACGCCCGCAGGAATGCCAGCCTCGATGGCCAGTTGTGCGATACGAATGGCCGTCAGCGGAGATTTTTCCGATGGCTTGAGGATGACCGAGTTGCCAGTGGACAGCGCAGGACCCAGCTTCCAGCAGGCCATCATCAGCGGAAAATTCCACGGCACGATGGCGGCCACGACACCCACCGGCTCGCGCGTTACCAGACCCAGTTGGTCATGAGGCGTTGCCGCGACTTCGTCATACAGTTTATCGATGGCCTCGCCGCTCCAGCTCAGGGCTCTGGCGGCACCGGGAATGTCGACACCGAACGAGTCGCCAATCGGTTTGCCCATGTCCAGCGTTTCAAGCAGCGCCAGCTCTTCGGCATTGTGCTTGAGCAGCTCGGCGAAACGGATCATCGTTTCCTTGCGCTTGGCCGGAGCCAGTCGCGACCAGGCACCGGAGTTGAAGGCGCTGCGCGCACTGTCGACCGCGCGTTGTGCGTCAGCGGTGTCGCAGCTGGCAACCTTGGCAAGCATCCGGCCATCGACCGGGCTAATGCAGTCAAACGTCTCGCCGGAGGAGGCTGCGGTGTATTCACCTTGAATGAAGGCACGGCCTTCGATCTTCAAATTCTGGGCGCGTTGCTCCCAGTCAGCACGAGTCAGGGTGGTCATTTGCATGTCCTCCTCTTGTTGAATGTGGGTGTGTCATGGTTGATTAAAGACACAATCTGAAATTTTTCAGGACGGCCGTTACCCTAAACCAGCGGCCCGACAAAACCAATATATTTGACATAAATAGCCGCTACGGTGCTTTTATGTTGATTTTATTAAACAGCTCCGCACGCGCGCCGAGGCACTAACGCACTGCACGCACGTCAAACCTTCAACGCATTCAGGACAAGGGGCCCATCATGAGCATCGAAAGCATCGTCGACTTCAGTGAAGCCAGCACCGCCGCCGAGCACTATCGCCCTGCACCGGAAAAGGTCTTCAAGGGCGATCCGGCACAAACCCTCTACAACCACTACAACAGCCCCTGCGGACAGATGAGCGCGGGCGTCTGGAATGGCGAGCCCGGGCAGTGGCAGGTGAATTATTCAGAGCATGAGTATTGCGAGATTGTGCAGGGTGTTTCAGTCCTGCGCGACGAGCAGGGCCACGCGAAAACCCTGCGCGCAGGCGACCGCTTCGTGATCCCGGCAGGCTTCAAGGGTACCTGGGAGGTGCTGGAAACATGCCGCAAGATTTATGTGGTGTTTGAGGCGACTGCAGATAAATAAATACCGCCCTGGCAGCGACGCCAGGAGCGCAGGCACAAAAAAACCCGCCAGAGCGGGTTTTTTTGCAGCCGACAGAATCAATTACTTGATTTTGCCTTCTTTGTAGATCACGTGCTTGCGTACAACCGGATCGAATTTTTTGATTTCGATTTTATCCGGAGTAGTACGTTTGTTCTTGTCGGTGGTGTAGAAATGGCCTGTACCAGCGCTCGACACCAAACGGATCAATTCACGCATGATTTTCTCCCTTAAATTTTGCCGTCGCGACGCAGTTCAGCGAGCACAACTTCAATGCCACGCTTGTCGATGATACGCATGCCTTTAGCAGATACGCGCAGACGAACAAAACGCTTCTCGCCTTCAACCCAGAAGCGGTGATGCTGCAGGTTTGGCAGGAAACGACGACGGGTTTTGTTGTTTGCGTGGGAAATGTTATTCCCAGTCACCGGACCCTTACCGGTAACTTGACATACTCTCGACATGCCTCAGCCCTCTAAAACCACATGCCCAACCCGGCATGGGTTGGCCGCTTAATCTCTCAGTCATTTGGCGCCAGGCGCCGCGTTTCTTTAAGGGTCTTACCGGCTACACCTACAGTGAAGGAACCGGGCCCCTAGAAAAGAGCGCTGCTTTATACCAGAAAGCCTTGGGCACAACAACAGGCAAAGCACTTTGACCCGAATGATCACGCCTCGCGCAGCGGTATGCTCAAGCACTGCGGGGGCACAGGCAAATCGACCGCTCGTCGCTCCATGACGATTGTTCTGCGCCAGTACATGGTCTAGGGTTAGTCCCTCACCAGACTGCGCCGGCAGATGGGGCCCTTTCTGAACAGGAAATAACGCCATGCGCCTAGCTGCACTCCCTTTTTTACTCGTTCCACTCCTGCTTCCCGTCGCTGCCCAGGCATCGAACCTTGTGGTCTGCACCGAAGCCAGCCCCGAGGGTTTCGACGTTGTACAGTACAACTCGCTGACCACCACCAACGCATCGGCCGACGTGCTGATGAACCGCCTTGTGGACTTCGATGCCAAGAGCGGCAAGCTGGTGCCGAGCCTGGCAGAAAGCTGGACCGTGTCCAAAGACGGCCTGACTTACGACTTCAAGCTGCACCCCGGAGTGAAATTCCACACCACAGATTATTTCAAGCCGACTCGCGAGCTGAGCGCAGATGACGTGCTGTTCAGCTTCCAGCGCATGCTCGACCCGCAGAACCCGTGGCACAAGATCGCCCAGAGCGGTTTCCCGCATGCGCAGTCCATGCAGCTGCCCGCCTTGATCAAGAGCATCGAAGCGCCTGACGCACACACCGTGCGCTTCACGCTCAACCATGCGGACTCGACCTTCCTGGCCACGCTGAGCATGGGTTTCGCCTCGATCTACTCAGCCGAATATACCGCGCAGCTGTTGAAGGCGGGCACGCCGGAGAAACTCAACAGCCAGCCGATCGGCACCGGGCCGTTCGTGTTCAAGCGCTTCCAGAAAGATGCCGCGGTGCGCTATGAGGCGTTCGACGATTACTTCGCCGGCAAGTCTGATATCGACACACTGGTGTATGCCATCACCCCGGACGCCAATGTGCGCCTGCAGAAAATCCGTCAGGATGAGTGCCAGATAGCGCTCTCGCCCAAGCCTCTGGATATACAGGCAGCCAGCGAGGACAAATCGCTCAAGGTCGAGAAGACTGAAGCGTTCATGACCGCATTTGTCGCGATCAACGGCCAGCATCCACCGTTCGACAAGCCGGAAGTTCGCCAAGCCATCAACCTGGCGTTCGACAAGGACAATTACCTGAAAGCCGTGTTCGAAGGCACCGCTGAAAAGGCCAATGGTCCTTACCCGCCCAACACCTGGAGTTACGCCAAGGACCTGCCCGGCTATCAGCACGATGTTGCCAAGGCCAAGGCGCTGCTGGCCAAGGCCGGTGTAAAAGAGGGCTTGAAGACCACCATCTGGACGCGACCATCCGGGAGCCTGCTGAACCCGAACCCCAGCCTGGGCGCTCAATTGCTGCAGGCTGACTTGAAACAGATCGGCATCAATGCCGAGATCAAGATCATTGAATGGGGCGAGCTGATTCGCCGCGCCAAGGCTGGCGAGCATGACCTGCTGTTCATGGGCTGGGCGGGCGACAATGGCGACCCGGATAACTTCCTGACCCCGCAGTTCTCGTGTGCGGCTGTGCAGTCGGGCACCAACTTCGCCCGCTATTGCGATAAGACACTGGACAAGCTGATCGCAGACGGCAAATCAGTCAGTGATCAGACCGAACGCAGCAAGCTGTATCACCAGGCTCAGCAACAGATTCAACAGCAGGCACTGTGGCTCCCCCTCGCCCACCCGACGGCTGCAGCTCTGGTACGCAAGGACGTCACTGGCTATCAGGTCAGCCCGTTCGGCAGGCAGGATTTCTACAAGGTGCAGGTCAAGTAAGTCGCCAGACTGACCTTGGCGTCTGTGTGTGATGTCGTGCCAATGCCTGCATTGGCACGACCCACCTCAAGACCGGGAAGAGCTCGCTACATCAACCCGCGTTCCACCATCGACAGTGGCTCGCCGTCCCCAACGATCACGTGATCAAGCACATGCACATCCACCAGCATCAGTGCTTCCTTGAGGCGCTTGGTCAGGTCGATGTCGGAACGGCTGGGCGTGGTGATACCGGAAGGATGGTTGTGGCAGAGGATCAGGCAGGCAGCGTTGTGCGCAATGGCTCGCTTTACCACCTGGCGCGGGTGCACGTAGGACGCGTTGATCGTCCCGCGAAACAATATCTCGAAGGTCATGACCCGGTGTTTGGTATCGAGAAACAGACAGCCGAAGACTTCGTGCGGCTCATGCCGCAGCAGGGCCTTGAGATAGCTGCGGACCTGGGTCGGGTTTTCCAGCGCTGATTCACGGCGCAGGGACTCGGCCATGTGCCGACGCGCCATTTCCATGACCGCCTGCAACTGCGCGAACTTGGCGGGCCCAAGCCCCAGTTGCGAGGTGAATGCCGACAGATCCGCATCCAGTAACGATCTGAGCCCGTCAAATTGATTCAGCAGATGACGCGCAAGGTCTACAGCGCTTTTTCCGGCCACGCCGGTGCGTAAAAAGATAGCCAGCAACTCGGCGTCGGAAAGGCTCGCCGCCCCCAACTCCAACAAGCGTTCCCGGGGGCGTTCAGCCGCGGGCCAACTGCGAATACTCATAGCACCTCCATGTGATTGGGCACCGCTGTTCCGGTGCGGTCGCTGTGCTATCTTAGCCCATCTTTTTTGCACGACGATCTGGCCTGGGGAGGCGTCATGGCCGTCGTGTGTTCACTCGACCAAAAAGGCAGGTCTATGCAGCGGCTGTATCGAAAACGCATCGTTCTTGGCGTCGGCGGCGGCATCGCGGCCTACAAGAGCGCTGAGCTGGTCCGCCGCCTGCGCGATCAGGGCGCTGAAGTGCGTGTGGTCATGACCCGGGGCGGCGCAGAGTTCATCACGCCGCTGACCATGCAGGCCCTGTCCGGGCACCCCGTGCACCTGGACCTTCTCGATCCGGCCGCCGAGGCCGCGATGGGCCATATCGAACTGGCCAAATGGGCCGACCTGATCCTCATCGCACCGGCCACCGCCGACCTCATCGCGCGCTTGGCGCAAGGCATCGCCAACGACCTGCTGACCACCATCGTGCTGGCCACCGACGCGACTGTCGCCATCGCCCCTGCGATGAATCAGGCGATGTGGCGTGACGCCTCGGTGCAGGCCAATACCCGTCTGCTCGAAGAACGCGATTTTCGTGTGTTCGGGCCGGCGTCCGGCAGCCAGGCGTGTGGCGATGTCGGCTTCGGGCGCATGCTGGAGGCCGACGACCTGGCCCAGTGCGCGGCCGACTGCTTCCAGCGCCTGACCCTGACCGGCAAGCATGTGCTGATCACCGCAGGCCCGACCCAGGAAAACATCGACCCGGTGCGCTACATCACCAACCACAGCTCGGGAAAAATGGGCTTTGCCCTGGCCGAAGCGGCGGTGGAGGCCGGCGCCCGCGTCACGCTGATCACCGGCCCGGTCAACCTGCCCACGCCTGATCGCGTCTCGCGCATCGACGTGGTCAGCGCCCGCGACATGCTGGCAGCGTGTGAGGCGGCCATCCCCTGCGACCTGTTCATCGCTTCTGCAGCCGTGGCCGACTACCGCCCGGAAGTCGTTGCCCCGCACAAATTGAAGAAAGATCCTTCGAACGGTGATGGCTTGCTGCTGCAGATGGTGCGCAATCCGGATATTCTGGCGACCATCGCAACCCGCCCGGATCGCCCCTTCAGTGTCGGCTTTGCCGCCGAGACCGAACACCTGCTCGAGTACGCTGCCCGCAAGCTCAAGGACAAGAACCTCGACCTGATTGTCGCCAACGATGTCGCTAACCCGAGCATTGGCTTCAACAGTGAGGAAAACGCCTGCAGCGTGATTGACCGAGGGTTGCACGCAACGCTTTTCGCCCAGACCAGCAAGGCCAAGATCGCTCGCCAGCTGGTCACTTTTATCGCCGACCGCATGAATCAGGTTTAACTACGAATGCACGCTCTACAAGCCAAGATCCTCGACCCTCGCATTGGCAACGAATTCCCGCTGCCGGCCTACGCCACTGTCGGCTCGGCTGGCCTGGACCTGCGCGCCATGCTCAAGGAGGACACGCTCCTCGAGCCCGGCCAGACCCTGCTGATCCCTACCGGCCTGTCGATCTACATTGGCGATCCGGGCCTTGCCGCGCTGATCCTGCCGCGCTCCGGCCTGGGCCATAAACACGGCATCGTGCTGGGCAATCTGGTGGGCCTGATCGACTCCGATTATCAAGGCGAACTGATGGTCTCCTGCTGGAACCGCGGCCAGACGGCTTTCAACATTGCCGTGGGCGAGCGCATCGCCCAATTGGTCCTGGTGCCGGTCGTACAGGCGCATTTCGAGCTGGTTGAAACGTTCGACGAAAGTCAGCGTGGCGCTGGCGGCTTCGGTCATTCCGGCAGCCATTGATCGCCATTCGGCACATAATCCGGGTTCGGGACAAGGCTCAGGGAGAGGTCGGTGAAAGGTAGTCAGCACAGCGCTTCACAGCACGTCGTACCCGCCGATAACTCGCCTCCGGCTGCGAGCCTCAAAGGCCTCGCGCCCGGCCTGGTGCCTGCCGCCATCGGCCTGCTCATCGCTGCGGCACTGGTCTGGATGGCTCTGGCCACCGGCCCGCAGCAACAGGACCAGCTGGTTCAGGCCTGGGGCGGCAGTCAGGCGGCAGCGGTGGGTCTGGCCCTGCGCCAGATCAACGCGGACACTCAGTCGGCCGCCTCCGGTGCTGCGCTTGTGCAGACACTGCAAAGCAATGATGCCGCTGCCCTGCTGTCCGCTCAGGATCGATTCACCCGCTGGGACGGTCTTGCAGGCGCCCGGCTTTACCCCAAGGGGCTGGCCGATGTGGATACGCAAGGCACACTGCCCGTCAGCTTCGCCACCCTGGACATGCTCAACAAGGCTGCACAAGGTGAGGCCGTCGCTCCGGAGGCGCGCAAGGTCGGCGAGCGCTGGTTGATCTACAGCGCCGCGCCGGTGCGTGCCGCTGCCAGTCAGCCGGTGGTGGGTACGTTGCTGTTGGCCTTTGATCTGCAGCGTTTGCTCAATGCCTTGCCGACGCTGCCTGCCGATGCCGGGCAAGTGGTGCTCAGCCAGCAGTTCGGCAGCGGACCTGCGCAGGTTTTCCTGCAGCGCGGTCAGGCCGATGAAGGCAAAGCCCAGGCCTTCGATACCGGTTATCCCGGCTGGAAACTCGAATTCACGCCCGGTCCCGGCCTGAAAACCTCTCCGTCCGTGCTGCTTCTGCTGCTGGCACTGATTATCGCTGCAGCAGGCGTGCTGCTTGGCTTGCACCGTAATGAGCGGGCCCTGCAGAAGCGTATTTGCGCCGACGCACGGCAACTGGATCAGCTGCTCCAAGAACTCTCACGCGGAAAAGCCGTCAAACCCTTCGGTTTGAGCCTCCCGGCCCTTAGCGGTCTGGCTCAGGCCCTTGCTCGTGTCTCGCTTCGTAGTCAGCCTCAGGCAGCGCCTGTCCTGGCGGCGGGCGAGCAGCGCGATGCAGATATTGCCAAAGGCAGTGCTTCGTCCACCGTGGCTGCATCACGCACCGACTGGACCGATCCGCTGTTTCAAGATACCGATATCCTTGATATCGACCTTCTCGACGAAAACCAGGACTTCCTGAGATCGGAGCATAACCTCGCTATGAACAGCCCAGCATCCGTGGCACCCAACCTTCCCGAGACTATTTTCCGTGCCTACGACATTCGTGGCGTGGTCGGGGACACCCTCAACGCTGAAACGGCTTACTGGATCGGCCGCGCCATTGGCTCCGAAAGCCTGGCGCAGAACGAACCCAACGTCAGCGTTGGCCGCGATGGTCGCCTTTCCGGTCCTGAACTGGTACAGCAACTGATTCAAGGCCTGCACGACAGCGGCTGCCACGTCAGCGATGTGGGCCTGGTGCCAACGCCTGCGCTGTATTACGCAGCCAACGTGCTGGCCGGCAAAACCGGCGTCATGCTGACCGGCAGCCATAACCCGAAGGACTACAACGGCTTCAAGATCGTCATCGCTGGCGACACCCTCGCCAACGAGCAGATCCAGGCGCTGCACGAGCGCATCAAGACCAACAACCTGACGTCGCAGAAAGGCAGCATCACCCAGGTCGACATCCTTGAGCGCTACTTCCAGCAGATCAAGAATGACATCGTCATGGCGCGCAAGCTGAAGGTCGTGGTCGACTGCGGCAACGGCGCGGCAGGCGTGATCGCTCCGCAACTGATCGAAGCGCTGGGCTGCGAAGTGATTTCGCTGTTCGCGGAAGTCGACGGCAACTTCCCTAACCACCACCCGGATCCGGGCAAGCTGGAAAACCTGCAGGACCTGATCGCCAAGGTCAAGGAAACCGGTGCCGACCTGGGCCTGGCTTTCGACGGTGACGGCGACCGTGTCGGTGTCGTGACCAACGCAGGCAACGTGGTGTACCCGGACCGCCTGTTGATGCTGTTCGCGCTGGACGTGCTCAAACGCAATCCGGGTGCCGACATCATTTTCGACGTCAAATGCACACGCCGCCTGACTCCGCTGATCAGCGAACATGGCGGTCGTCCGGTGATGTGGAAAACCGGTCACTCGCTGATCAAGAAAGAAATGAAGAAAAGCGGTGCGCTGCTGGCAGGCGAAATGAGCGGCCACATCTTCTTCAAGGAACGCTGGTTCGGTTTCGACGACGGCATCTACAGCGCAGCACGCCTGCTGGAGATCCTCAGCCAGGAGTCGGCCAATGCCGAAGACCTGTTCGAGACCTTCCCGAACGATATTTCGACGCCTGAAATCAACATCAAGGTGACGGATGTCACCAAGTTCAGCATCATCGAGGCCCTTGAGACGGATGCACAGTGGGGCGACGCCAAACTGACCACCATCGACGGTGTCCGTGTGGACTATCCGAAGGGCTGGGGTCTGGTTCGCGCTTCCAATACCACGCCGGTACTGGTGCTACGCTTCGAAGCCGAGACCGAGGCCGAATTGCAGCGTATCAAGGACGTGTTCCACGCAGAATTGAAGAAAGTTGCGCCGGACCTCGACCTGCCATTTTGATTGTTTTTCCTTTTGACTGGAGCCCTGAATGACCCTCGAACGCGATGCCGCCTCTAATGTAGCCAAGGTCCTTTCCGAAGCGCTGCCTTACATTCGCCGCTTTGTCGGCAAGACGCTGGTTATCAAGTACGGCGGCAACGCCATGGAGAGCGAAGAGCTGAAAACCGGCTTTGCGCGCGACATCGTGTTGATGAAAGCAGTGGGCATCAACCCGGTGGTGGTTCACGGCGGCGGCCCGCAGATCGGTGATCTGCTCAAGCGCCTGTCCATCGAAAGCCACTTCATCGACGGCATGCGAGTTACCGATGCGCAAACCATGGATGTCGTGGAGATGGTACTGGGCGGTCAGGTCAACAAGGACATCGTCAACCTGATCAACCGTCACGGCGGCAGCGCGATCGGTCTGACCGGCAAGGACGCTGAGCTGATTCGTGCGAAGAAGCTCACCGTCACGCGCCAGACGCCGGAAATGACCAAGCCCGAAATCATCGACATCGGTCAGGTCGGTGAAGTGGTCGGGGTCAACACCGGGCTGCTCAACATGCTGGTCAAAGGGGACTTCATTCCGGTCATCGCGCCTATCGGCGTGGGCCCGGACGGCGAGTCGTACAACATCAACGCCGACCTGGTCGCAGGCAAGGTTGCCGAAGCCCTCAAGGCCGAGAAGCTGATTCTGCTGACCAACATCGCCGGCCTGATGAACAAGCAGGGCGAAGTCCTGACCGGCCTGACCACCGAGCAGGTCGACGGCCTGATCGCCGACGGCACCATCTACGGTGGCATGCTGCCGAAGATTCGCTGCGCGCTGGAAGCGGTTCAGGGCGGGGTCAACAGCTCGCACATCATTGACGGTCGAGTGCCCAACGCGGTCCTGCTGGAGATCTTCACCGACAGCGGTGTAGGTACCCAGATCACCAACCGCAAGCGGCACTGATGCACACGTAACACCCAAAGGCCCCGTGAGCTAACACTCACGGGGCCTTTTTTGTTGGCTGATGCTCGAGAACACTATCGTGTTCATGCTCCGCGCTCAGCGTCATATACAAGTCTGCTCTTGATTCTGGCCGCAGGCCGTGGGAGCGAGCTTGCTCGCGAAGAGGCCGGTAAAGCCCCTGAAAATGGGGCGTCTGGACCATCGTATTCGTGAGCATTGCGGATCGCCGCCCGGTCACTCCCACGCACTTCGGGCAGAAGCCGGAAAGTCACGTTTCACGGGCTCTTCAAGACTTATGTATAACGTTGAGTGCTCCGCGTGGGTATGCCGTTCTGGACGCTCTGCGTCCTATCCTGATTGAGCGGCGCGGCGCAGATTTGTGACGCGGAGCGTCACGACAGGCATTCCCACGCTGGAGCGTGCGGAACGATAGGTGTCTGGCGGCGGCTCCTTTCGCGAACAAGTTCGCTCCTACGGCCTTCGGCCAGAATCAAAAACAGACCCGGGCATGACGATAGTGTCCGGTCACTGAGTCAGCCGCTGGACGCGGGCGCGATCGACGGCGAAGTCTGCTTCGGCCTTTACGCGTGCGGCCTGATACCCGGTGATATCGGCTTGCAGTTTCTGCTGCTGATCGCGCAGGTCGTTCAGTTGATCGACAAGTGCCTGCTGAACTGGACGCCCTGCGCGCTCAAGGTCGGCGGCCTGGCCTTGCAGACTGCGCTGCTGCGCCGCCAGCCCCTGAATGTTGCCTTGGGCAACGCCAACCAGTGCATCGAGCTCAGCCAGTTTGCGGGCCTTCATGCGGTCCACTTCAGCGACGCTGCTGTACAGGCTCAGCAGTTGTGCATCGGCGGCGGCCTGGCGTTTGTCCGCTTCGGACTGACGAATCTGCTCGGCCGTAGGCGCAGGTGGCACGACCTGAACCACCCGGCCACGACTGTTGAGCACTTCATAGCCTTTGGCAACGTAGTCGGGCGGCACGCCTTGCGTGTCGATCACTGTCACCCCGCGGCTGTCGACGTAGCGATAAAGCCGTGGCTCAGGTGCGTCGGCCGCTTGGGCGAGCATGGGCGCAAGCATGACGACAGCCAGCAAGGCCCGAAAAACGCTCAGCGCGCCTGAAACCGAAACCCATGCACCGCCGCCGACCGCCATAGGCACGTCCTCAGATTCCGAATTGCGCGCGATAGGCTTCGACGGCAGGCAGATGCTGCTTGAGCTGCGGATCGTCGGCCAGGAACTCGAGCACCTGATTCAGCGACACGATACTCACCACCGGAATCCCGAAGTCTCGCTCGACTTCCTGAATCGCCGACAGCTCGCCATTGCCACGCTCCTGACGATTGAGCGCGATCAGCACGCCCGCAGCTGTCGCGTCCTGGTCCTTGATGATCTGCATGACCTCACGGATCGCAGTGCCTGCAGTGATCACGTCGTCGATGATCAGCACATTACCCGCCAGCGGGGAGCCCACCAGACTGCCGCCTTCGCCGTGCGCCTTGGCTTCCTTGCGGTTGAAACACCACGGCAGATCACGGTCATGATGCTCGGCCAGCGCCACAGCAGTGGCCGACGCGAGCGGAATGCCCTTGTAGGCCGGACCGAACAGAACGTCGAAGGCAATACCGCTTTCAACCACGGCTGCTGCGTAGAAACGCCCCAGTTGTGCCAGTGCGGAACCGGTGTTGAACAGCCCGGCATTGAAGAAGTACGGGCTGGTGCGCCCGGACTTGAGAGTGAACTCACCGAAGCGCAGAACACCGCGATCGATGGCAAAACGAATGAAATCGCGTTGATACGCCTGCATGAAAAAAGCTCCGAATACCACGGATTTAGCTAATTAGGTAGAGCTCGGGTATCATACACGCACGTGATTTTTGGGGCCATTTATGCGGATCATCAGTGTGAACGTAAATGGCATTCAGGCTGCGGTCGAGCGTGGTTTGCTCAGCTGGCTGCAAGCTCAGAATGCCGACGTCATCTGCTTACAGGACACCCGCGCCTCCACCTTTGAACTGGACGATCCAGCCTTTCAGCTGGATGGTTACTTCCTCTATGCCTGCGAAGCCGAGGTTCCCGCTCAGGGTGGTGTGGCGCTGTATTCGCGGTTGCAGCCGAAGGCGGTAATCAGCGGCCTCGGCTTCGAGACAGCCGACCGCTACGGGCGCTACCTGCAAGCAGATTTCGACAAGGTCAGTATCGCTACCCTGCTCTTTCCGTCGGGGATGAATGGCGATGAAGACCTGAATCAGAAATTCAAGCTCATGGACGATTTCGGCAAGTACATGGACAAGCAGCGCCGCAAGCGTCGCGAATACATCTACTGCGGATCGCTCTATGTGGCGCAGCAGAAGCTCGATATCAAGAACTGGCGCGACAGCCAGCAGTCGCCCGGCTTCCTCGCGCCCGAGCGCGCCTGGATGGACGAGATCGTCGGCACCATGGGCTACGTCGATGCCCTGCGCGAAGTCAGCCGTGAAGGTGACCAGTACAGCTGGTGGCCGGACAACGAGCAGGCCGAGATGCTGAATCTGGGTTGGCGCTTCGATTATCAGATCCTGACCCCAGGCCTGCGCCGCTTCGTGCGCAGCGCCCGTCTGCCACGCCAGCCGCGCTTCTCGCAGCACGCGCCGTTGATCGTGGATTACGACTGGACCCTGACTATCTGATAGCCAGGCAAGGCAGCGAACACGAAAAAGCCGACTTGAAGTCGGCTTTTTGCGTTGCCTGAAGTGATGCTACTTGATCAGGCGCAAGGTGAACGGATAGCGATAATCGACGCCGTCATTGGCTTTTATCCCGGCAATGATCGCCAGCACTGCGGCACCGATCCCCACCAGCGTCAGTAACGCAAAGCCGATGATGAGCAGCACCAGCAGCATGCTGACGGTGGCCGCAATGGCGACCGTGATCTGAAAGTTCAGCGCTTCCTTGCCTTGCGCGTCGATAAACGGATCGGAATCTTTCTTCAACTGCCAGATAATCAGCGGGCCCAGCAGATTGCCGAACGGAAACATCAGTCCGGCAAACGCCGACAAGTGACAGAACATCGCCCACTGGCGAGCGCTTTGCGGCGGTTTGCTGAGCGGTTGCAAGCTGTCACTCATGATCGGACCCCTTCTGGGTATCAGTCGGCCAACGCGGCACGCTGCAATTCAAACAACTCGGTCATACCCTTCTGCGCCAGCGCGAGCATCGCGTTCAGCTCTTCAGGCTGGAAGGGCGCGCCTTCGGCAGTACCTTGAACTTCAATGAAACCGCCTGCGCTGGTCATCACCACGTTCAGGTCGGTTTCGGCAGCCGAGTCTTCGAGGTAGTCCAGGTCGAGCACTGGCTCACCCTGATACATGCCGACCGAAACAGCCGCGATCATTTGCTTGAGCGGGTCGCCGCCTTTCAGGCCGCCGCGCTTCTTGATCACCTTCAGCGCATCTGCCAGAGCAACCATCGCACCGGTAATAGAAGCCGTACGAGTGCCACCGTCAGCCTGAATGACATCGCAATCGACGTAGAGGGTGACGTCGCCCAGCTTGGACATGTCCAGCGCAGCGCGCAGCGAACGACCGATCAGGCGCTGGATTTCGAGTGTACGACCGCCCTGCTTGCCGCGGCTGGCTTCGCGCTGATTACGCTCGCCGGTAGCGCGTGGCAGCATGCCGTATTCGGCTGTCAGCCAGCCCTGGCCTTGGCCCTTGAGAAAGCGTGGCACGCCGTTTTCGACGCTGACGGTGCAAATCACCTTGGTATCACCAAACTCGACCAGTACAGAACCCTCGGCGTGTTTGGTGTAGTTGCGGGTGATGCGGATCGAGCGGAGCTGATCGGCGGCGCGACCACTTGGACGTTTCATCTGGGATACCTGTACTGAGACGGAAAACTGCTGGGCATTATAGAGGCCACAGCTGCCGCTGGGCATCTCTAAAAGCCGTCAATGCCGATCCGGCGCAACCAGAAGGCCCTGAATCAAGGCTTTCGACGCGCAGATAGGGGGTAAAACAACGCCTTGCGTCACTTGTCACACTGTCGGATTGGGAGCCTGCGCCGCACTGCGCTACAATCCTGCGCCTCTACAGCCAGCCGGCTTTCACGACGCCCATGACCGCCACTTCTGCGCGCTCATGAACCGAACAACGCTTTTGCAAGCGAACCAAGAGGTATCTCCCATGGTGCACAGCATGACTGCCTTTGCCCGAGTAGAGCGGGCCGGTGCCCAGGGCACACTGAGCTGGGAACTGCGCTCGGTCAACCACCGCTATCTTGAGCCGCACCTGCGCCTGCCGGAGTCGTTCCGCGATCTGGAAGGCGCGATTCGCGAAGCGCTGCGTCAGGGCCTGTCGCGCGGCAAGGTCGAGTGCACACTGCGCTTTGTCGAGGAAACCGCCGGCAAGCCGCTGCAGGTGGACCTTGAACGCGCTGGCCAATTGATCGCCGCAGCCGAGTCGGTTGCCGGCTTGATCAAACAGCCTGCCGCCTTGAACCCGCTTGAGGTGCTGGCATGGCCGGGCGTGCTGGTCGCCGATGCCAACGATCCGCAGGTCTTGAACACCGAGGCCCTGAAACTGTTCAATGATGCGCTGACCGAATTGAAAAGCGGGCGCGGGCGCGAAGGCGCAGATCTGGCGCGGCTGCTCGACGAACGCCTGTCCTCCATCGTTGAAGAAGTCGCCACCTTGCGCACGCTGGTGCCACAGATGCTCGCAACACAGCGGCAGAAGGTGCTCGATCGCTTTGCCGACATGAAAGCCGAACTCGACCCTCAGCGTCTGGAACAGGAAATGGTTCTGCTGGCACAGAAAAGCGATGTCGCCGAAGAACTGGACCGCCTCAGCACCCACGTCACCGAAGTGCGTCGCGTACTCAAGGCTGGCGGCCAGGCAGGACGCCGTCTTGATTTCCTGATGCAAGAGCTTAACCGCGAAGCGAACACACTGGGCTCCAAGGCCTTTGACCCACGCAGCACGCAGGCTGCCGTCAACCTCAAAGTGTTGATCGAGCAGATGCGTGAGCAAGTGCAGAATATTGAGTAAGGCTAAACCTGACATGACCCATATCACTGGCACCCTGTACATCATTTCCGCTCCGTCCGGCGCGGGCAAGACCAGTCTGGTCAAGGCGCTGATGGACGCTCAGCAAGAGCCTCAGCACGGCGCGCAGGCAAAGATTCGCGTCTCTGTCTCGCACACCACGCGCGCCATGCGCCCCGGCGAAGTGGACGGTGTGAACTACAACTTCGTCGATCGTGCCACGTTCCTGAGCATGATCGAGCACGGCGACTTTCTCGAGCAGGCCGAGGTCTTCGGCAACCTGTACGGCACGTCGCAGAGCCACCTGCAGCAGACGCTGGACGAAGGCCACGACCTGATTCTGGAAATCGACTGGCAGGGTGCGCGTCAGGTTCGTGCGCAGATGCCGCAGGCCCGCTCCATCTTCATTTTGCCGCCGACCCAGCAGGCCTTGCGCCAGCGCCTGACCAATCGCGGCCAGGACAGCGACGAGATCATCGAAGCGCGGATGCGTGAAGCGGTCAGCGAAATGAGCCACTACAACGAGTATGAGTACGTCGTGGTCAATGATGACTTTGCCGGCGCGCTGGAAGACCTCAAGGCGATTTTCCGCGCCAACCGCCTGACTCAACAGCACCAGCAAGAGCAATACAGCGAGCTTTTTCAGGAGTTGCTGGCTTGATCGAAACGTTTCCAGACATCAGGCAACAGGTTAAAAGCATGCCGTTGGTGGCATGCCGCTTGATGACTGGTGCTGTCCGCTTGTAAACTACCGAGTCCGCTCGCCCATCCGGGCATCGCGCATCCGCATTTGCTACGAGGAATACCCATGGCCCGCGTAACCGTTGAAGACTGCCTAGAACACGTGGATAACCGCTTTGAGCTGGTCATGCTCTCTACCAAGCGTGCCCGTCAACTGGCAACCGGCGGCAAAGAACCAAAGCTGGCCTGGGAAAACGACAAGCCTACCGTTATGGCCCTGCGTGAAATCGCAGCTGGCGTAATGGATTACTCTGTAATCGCAGAAGCTGAAATCGTTGAAGATGAGCCATTGTTCGCAGCGTTCGAGGACGAGTCCAACGAGGCCGTCTAAGCCTATGCCAGGTCGACGTAGTACGGCGCAGGGTAAAAGCCATTGGCAAGGGGTAGCGCCTTGCCGAGCATAGACGCCCTCGCCGACAGACTGTCGGCCTACCTCGGCAAGGACCAGGTCAATCTGGTCCGCCGAGCGTATTTCTACGCCGAACAAGCCCACGATGGCCAACGCCGTCGCAGCGGTGAAGCCTACGTCACCCATCCTCTCGCGGTGGCGAACATCCTTGCCGATATGCACATGGACCATCAGAGCCTGATGGCTGCGATGCTGCATGACGTTATCGAAGACACCGGGATTGCCAAGGAAGCGCTCAGCGCCCAATTTGGCGAGACCGTCGCGGAACTGGTCGACGGGGTCAGCAAACTGACCCAGATGAATTTCGAGACCAAGGCCGAAGCCCAGGCGGAAAACTTCCAGAAAATGGCCATGGCCATGGCGCGCGACATTCGCGTCATTCTGGTCAAGCTCGCCGATCGCCTGCACAACATGCGTACGCTGGAAGTCCTGTCCGGCGAAAAGCGCCGGCGCATCGCCAAGGAAACCCTCGAAATCTATGCGCCCATCGCCAATCGGCTGGGCATGCACAGTGTGCGCATCGAATTCGAGGACCTGGGCTTCAAGGCGATGTACCCGATGCGCTCCTCGCGAATCAACCAGGCGGTCAAGCGCGCCAGGGGCAATCGCAAGGAACTGGTCAACAAGATCGAAGAGTCCCTGAGTCATTGCCTGGCCGTCGATGGCATCGAAGGCGACGTCAGTGGGCGGCAGAAACATCTGTATGGCATCTACAAGAAGATGCGCGGCAAGCGTCGCGCCTTCAACGAGATCATGGATGTCTACGCGTTCCGCATCATCGTCGACAAGGTCGACACCTGCTATCGCGTGCTCGGCGCTGTACATAATTTGTACAAGCCGCTGCCCGGTCGCTTCAAGGATTACATCGCGATCCCCAAGGCCAACGGCTATCAGTCCCTGCACACCACCTTGTTCGGTATGCATGGCGTGCCTATCGAGATCCAGATTCGCACCCGCGAAATGGAAGAAATGGCCAACAACGGCATCGCGGCGCACTGGCTGTACAAGTCCAGCGACGACGAGCAGCCCAAGGGCACTCACGCCCGAGCCCGACAGTGGGTCAAGGGCGTTCTGGAAATGCAGCAGCGCGCCGGCAACTCCTTGGAATTCATCGAAAGCGTCAAGATCGACCTGTTCCCGGACGAGGTCTACGTTTTCACGCCCAAAGGCCGAATCATGGAGCTGCCCAAAGGCTCCACAGCGGTGGACTTCGCCTACGCGGTACACACCGATGTAGGCAACAGCTGCATTGCCTGCCGGATCAACCGCCGACTGGCGCCGCTTTCCGAACCGCTACAAAGTGGCTCGACCGTCGAGATTGTCAGCGCCCCCGGCGCACGTCCGAATCCGGCCTGGCTGAACTTCGTCGTCACCGGCAAGGCGCGCACCCACATTCGTCATGCACTCAAGCTGCAACGCCGCTCCGAGTCGATCAATCTCGGTGAGCGCCTGCTGAACAAGGTCCTCAACGGGTTTGAGTGCAGCCTCGACAAGATCGGTCAGGAGCGCATTCAACTGGTGCTCAACGAATACCGGGTCGAAGTGCTGGAAGACCTGCTCGAAGACATCGGCCTGGGTAATCGCATGGCTTATGTCGTTGCCCGCCGCCTGCTGGGCGAAGGCGATCAACTGCCAAGCCCTGAAGGCCCGCTGGCGATTCGTGGCACCGAAGGTCTGGTGCTCAGCTACGCCAAGTGCTGCACGCCAATCCCGGGCGACCCGATTGTCGGCCACCTGTCTGCAGGCAAGGGCATGGTTGTGCACCTGGACAACTGCCGCAACATCAGCGAAATCCGCCACAACCCGGAAAAATGCATTCAGCTGTCCTGGGCCAAGGACGTGACGGGCGAATTCAACGTCGAGCTGCGTGTCGAACTCGAGCATCAGCGCGGCCTGATCGCGCTGCTGGCCAGCAGCGTCAACGCGGCGGACGGCAATATCGAAAAAATCAGCATGGACGAACGCGATGGTCGCATCAGCGTGGTCCAACTGGTGGTCAGCGTGCACGATCGCGTGCACCTGGCTCGTGTGATCAAGAAACTGCGCGCCCTGACCGGTGTCACACGCATCACCCGGATGCGCGCGTAGGCCATCCCACTATCAGGAGTTCTCATGACCAAGACTGTCATCACCAGCGATAAAGCCCCTGCGGCCATCGGCCCTTACTCACAGGCCATCAAAGCTGGCAATACCGTCTACATGTCCGGACAGATCCCGTTGGACCCGAGCACCATGGAACTGGTCGAGGGCATCGAAGCCCAGATCACTCAGGTTTTCGAAAACCTCAAGTCGGTTGCCGAAGCAGCGGGCGGATCCTTCAAGGACATCGTCAAACTGAACATCTTTCTGACTGATCTGGGCCACTTCGCCAAGGTCAACGAGCTGATGAGCGCCTACTTCACCCAGCCTTATCCGGCCCGTGCAGCCATCGGCGTTGCGGCCTTGCCGCGTGGCGCCCAGGTTGAAATGGACGCGATTCTCGTCATCGAATAAATCCCCGACGGAGCGTGCCTTGCGCTCCGTTCTCCCTGAAGGAAGGAATCCGTTATGCGCTCCGCGCTCGCCATCTCGCTGCTCGCCGTCATTCTGGGCGGCTGCGCCAGCCACGCCGACCGCAATCCGGACGGCACCTGGATCAACCAGACCGCCATCGACGCCGCCGTCAAGCAAGGCAACTTGCGCCAGGCCCTGCTCGCCAATGGTCCCAATCTGGAGTGGAAAATCAACTCCAAGGCCAATCAGGCCATTTACTCCAATGGCTTCGAGCTCGGCGAAGGCAAGATCGTCAGCGCTGCCGAAGGCAAGATGCATGTCGATTTCTACGGCAACTTCTTCGAAGACCTGAGCGTCAAGGGCGACGAACTGGTCCAGGCGGCCAGCGAATCAGGCCCTGAACAGCACTTCCAGAAACCCGAAGATCCGGCACCGGACGGCGCTCAGCCAGGCAGCAGCTTCGAAAAAGCTCTGTATGGCGCCTACATGGGCGGCAAGTGGACGGTCGTCGAAGGCGACGGTCAGGGCAGCACTGTGCAATTCATGCCTGACGGCAGTGTGCAGGGGCTTCCGGAAAACGATCGTTACGCGCTCTGCCTGGCAGGCGATTGTGCAGCGATGAGCGGCGAATACGACAGCATGTGGCTGGAGAAGGCCGAGAAAGGCAACCCGTGGATTTTCGCCCGCAAAGGCAAGCAGCTGGAGATATTCCAGGCTGTGAACAACGCCGGCGCGGACCAGATGCCCGAGCTGCGTCCCGGCCCACGTCGCTGGTTGCTCGAACAGCAGTAAGCGATTCAGGCATCAGGAGCGCCCTGCTTGGCGCTCCTGATCGACCACTGTTTTAGCCTAGCAAAGCCGCATAACCGGCCCTGTAGTCCGGGTACATGGGTTTCCACCCCAACGCTCGCGCCCTGGCATTGCTGCAACGCTTGCTGCCCACGCGCTGCACGCTGACCTCCTCTGACCATTCGGTCACCCCCAGATACTCACGGATCCACGCCACCACATCGGCCAGCGCGGCCGGATCGTCGTCGACGCCCAGGTAGCAACTCTCCAGCGCAACGCCGCGTTGATCCGCCAGCAGCACGTGCTCCAGCAGACCGGCCGCATCGTCGGCATGAATGCGATTGGCGTAGACCGGCGGATCGATCCTCACGCTGTGCCCTTGGCGGACGCGGTTCGACAGGTCACTGCGGCCCGGGCCGTAAATACCGGTCAATCTCACCGCCGTGGCCGGAAACCCGCTGTTCAGCGCGACCTGCTCGGCTTCCAGCATCACCGTGCCGGTGTAGTTGCCGGGCTCGGTGGCGGAGGTTTCATCCACCCATTCCCCATTCTGCTGACCGTAAACACCGCTGCTTGACACGAAGATCAGGCGCTTTGGCCGCTGCCCGGTCTGCTTGAGCCAGCTCAACACATTACGCAGGCCCTCGACATAAGCCATCCGGTAACCCGCTTCGTCACGCTGCGAGGGGGTCGCGCAATACACCACATAATCCAGTGCCGCAGCAGGCCATTGGGCAGGTTTTGGCGTCTCGAACAGATCGCCCGCCACACCGATAACACCGGCAGGAAGCTCGGAAACAGTGCGCCGCAGCCCATGCACGGTCCAGCCGTGAGGCAGCAGGCGAGTAGCGAGTCGCGAACCAATGTCGCCACAGCCGGCGATCAGAAGCGAAGGAGCAGTCATTCGGTATCTCCAGAAAAGGCGGTGTCAGTATCGTTAAAAACGCTCATCGACAGGCAAGCGTTCGGGCGAATATGTAAAAAAGATACTGTATTACTTTTGTTAACAAGAACGATTTGCAATAATGGCGGCCCATTCGTTCCCCGTGAGCGTCGACAGCACCACGCGACGCACTGGAACCATCCCCTTTTTTCCTCTCAGGTCCGGCCAGCATGAAACGCATTCAATCAATCGCTTCGCCTACCCAGATGCCTCGCCTGCCTCGTGCATGGCGCAGTATCGCAGCCCTTGTCTTGAGCCTGATGTTCGTCCCCATGGCACTCGCGGATCAATCGGCTCCGACCGCGGCCCCTGCGACCTCCACCGCACCTGCGGCAACGGCACCTGCCGCACCTGACGCAGCAGTCCCGGTGCAGGCCATGGAGCCCGCCGCCGAAGACAACAGCCTGGGCATGGCGCATGACCTGTCGCCGTGGGGCATGTATCAGAATGCCGACGTCGTGGTCAAAGCGGTCATGATCGGTCTGGCCATCGCCTCGATCATTACGTGGACCATCTGGATCTCCAAGGGTTTCGAGCTGCTGGGCGCCAAGCGCCGGTTGCGCGGCGAGATCGTCAACCTGAAAAAAGCCCGCTCCCTGACTGAAGCGAGCGCCACCGCCAGCACGGAAGGCACCCTCGCCCACCTGCTGGTGCACGACGCCCTCGAAGAGATGCGCCTGTCCGCCAACAGCCGCGAGCGCGAAGGGATCAAGGAGCGTGTCAGCTTCCGCCTCGAGCGTCTGGTCGCCGCCTGTGGCCGCAACATGAGCATGGGCACCGGCGTGCTGGCGACCATCGGTTCGACTGCGCCGTTCGTGGGTCTGTTCGGTACGGTATGGGGCATCATGAACAGCTTCATCGGCATCGCCAAGACCCAGACCACCAACCTCGCCGTGGTCGCACCCGGCATCGCCGAAGCCCTTCTGGCCACGGCGCTGGGCCTGGTCGCTGCGATCCCTGCGGTGGTGATCTACAACGTCTTCGCCCGCTCCATCGCCGGTTACAAGGCTCAGGTGTCCGATGCCTCGGCACACGTCCTGCTGCTGGTCAGCCGCGATCTGGATCATCTGCCAGAGCCGTCCGAGCGCAATCAACAACAACCGCACATGGTCAAGGTGGGCTAACACGTGGGCCTGCATCTTAACGAAGGCGGCGACGATCTCGCCGAGAACCATGAAATCAACGTGACGCCGTTCATCGACGTCATGCTGGTGCTGCTGATCATCTTCATGGTGGCTGCGCCGCTGGCGACCGTAGACATCAAGGTCGATCTGCCAGCGTCTACCGCCACACCGCAGCCCAGGCCCGAGAAGCCGATCTTTCTCAGCGTGAAAACCGACAAGAGCCTGTACCTGGGCGAAGAGAAGGTTGCCCGCGAGCAGATCGGTCAGGTGCTGGACGCCCGCACCAAGGGCAAGAAAGACACCACGATCTTCTTCCAGGCCGACAAGGGCGTGGATTACGGCGATCTGATGGAGGTCATGAACACGCTTCGGGGTGCGGGTTACCTGAAGGTCGGTCTGGTGGGTCTTGAGACGGCTGGTAAGAAATGATCAGTACGCGCCAAAAACTGACGCGCTATAGCGGTAGTCTGTTGTTGGTGCTGGCCGTGCACGCCATCGCAATCATTGTTGCCGTTCGCTGGCCTGCCCCGCAGCCTGTCGAATTGCCACCGGCCGCCATGATGGTCGAACTTGCACCAGTGCCCGAGCCCGCTCCGCCGCCACCGCCCAAGGTCGTTCAGCCGCCCCCGCCGCCAGCCCCGGAGGAGCCGACACCGGTGCCGGAAGTCGTGCAGGCGCCGAAGCCGGAAATCGTGGTGCCCAAGAAGGTCGAGAAGCCCAAGCCCAAACCACAGCCGCCAAAGCCGCAGAAGAAGCCTGAGCCGCCCAAGGAAAAGCCTGCCGACGAAAAGCCGGTCGATACACCGCCGACCACGGCGCAACCGGCAAAGCCGGTGGCTCCCAAGCCTGCTCCTGCACCTTCGCCACCCAGCAACGCATTACCGAACTGGCAGGGTGATTTGCTCGGTCATCTGAGCAAGTACAAGAAGTACCCTGAGGATGCACGCCGTCGTGGCATGCAGGGTGTTGCTCGTTTGCGCTTCGTGGTGGACGCTGACGGCAACGTGCTGTCCTACTCGATTGCCGCCAGTTCAGGCAGCTCTTCGCTGGACCGGGCGACCATGGAAATGATCCGTCGCGCTCAGCCTTTGCCCAAGCCGCCTAAGGAAATCCTCAACAACGGCACCATTGAAATCCTCGCACCGTTCGTTTATTCGCTGGATAAACGCTGAATTGTACTTTTGTTACTCATAAGTACTTCTGATAACGTGCGTCTATCGATTGCACCCGCTATGCTGGGGTCGCAACTTCATGGACGCACGTTATGACTCTTACAGAATTGCGCTACATCGTTACGCTCGCCCAGGAGCAGCACTTTGGCCATGCAGCGGAACGCTGCCATGTCAGCCAGCCAACGCTGTCGGTGGGTGTCAAAAAACTCGAAGACGAACTCGGCGTGCTCATTTTCGAGCGCAGCAAGAGCGCTGTACGCCTGACACCGGTCGGTGAAGGCATCGTGGCGCAGGCGCAGAAAGTGCTGGAGCAGGCCCAGGGTATTCGCGAGCTGGCCCAGGCCGGCAAGAACCAGCTGACCGCCCCGCTGAAAGTCGGCGCGATCTACACCGTCGGCCCTTACCTGTTTCCTCACCTGATCCCGCAACTGCACCGGGTCGCCCCGCAGATGCCGTTGTACATCGAAGAAAACTTCACGCATGTGCTGCGCGACAAGCTGCGTAACGGTGAGCTGGATGCCGTCATCATTGCCTTGCCGTTCAACGAAGCCGACGTGCTGACCCTGCCGCTTTACGACGAACCGTTCTCCGTCCTGATGCCGGCCGACCATCCCTGGACTCAGAAAGAGACCATCGATGCCTCGGCGCTCAACGACAAGAGCCTGCTGTTGCTGGGCGAAGGTCACTGCTTCCGTGATCAGGTTCTGGAAGCCTGCCCGACGCTGGGCAAGGGCAACGAAGGCGCCAAGCACACGACAGTAGAGTCCAGCTCGCTGGAAACCATTCGGCACATGGTCGCCTCCGGGCTGGGCATTTCGATCCTGCCACTGTCGGCAGTCGACAGCCACCACTACGCGCCCGGCGTGATCGAAGTCCGCCCGCTGACGCCGCCCGTGCCTTTCCGCACGGTCGCCATCGCCTGGCGTGCAAGCTTCCCGAGACCCAAAGCCATCGAAATCCTCGCTGACTCTGCACGTCTGTGCTCGGTGGCACGTCCGAAAACAGTCGCTAGCTAGGCAGAACAGAAATGAGCGAGCTTTCCAGGGTCTCGGTCACGGCGCTCAAGGGTGTCGGCGAAGCGATGGCAGAAAAGCTGGCCAAGGTCGGGCTGGAAACCCTGCAGGACGTGCTGTTCCATCTGCCGCTGCGTTATCAGGACCGTACGCGCATCGTACCGATCGGTGCGCTGCGTCCTGGTCAGGATGCCGTCATCGAAGGCGTGGTCAGCGGTGCCGATGTGGTAATGGGCAAGCGCCGCAGCCTGCTGGTCCGGCTCGGCGACGGCACGGGGGTCGTCAGCCTGCGCTTCTACCATTTCAGCAACGCCCAGAAAGAAAGCATGAAGCGTGGCACACACCTGCGTTGCTTCGGCGAAGCGCGTCCCGGAGCTTCCGGACTGGAAATCTATCACCCGGAATATCGGGCGATTACCGGTGATGAGCCCGCGCCCGTCGAACAGACCCTCACGCCGATCTACCCGACGACCGAAGGCCTGACCCAACAGCGTCTGCGCCAGCTGTGCCAGCAAAGCCTGGCGATGCTCGGCCCCAAAAGTCTGCCGGACTGGCTGCCTGAAGAACTGGCCCGCGATTATCAGCTGGCCCCGCTGGACGATGCGATCCGTTACCTGCATCACCCACCGGCCGATGCCGACGTGGAGGAGCTGGCCCTCGGGCATCACTGGGCGCAGCACCGACTGGCTTTCGAAGAACTGCTGACTCACCAGCTTTCCCAGCAACGCCTGCGTGAAAGCCTGCGCTCACAGCGCGCACCGGCATTGCCCGTTGCGAAAAAACTGCCGAAACAGTTTCTCGCCAACCTCGGCTTTGCCCCCACCGGCGCGCAGCAGCGTGTCGGCAAGGAAGTCGCCTATGACCTGAGTCAGCCTGAGCCGATGCTGCGGCTGATTCAGGGCGACGTAGGGTCGGGCAAGACCGTGGTTGCTGCGCTGGCTGCCTTGCAGGCACTGGAAGCGGGTTATCAAGTGGCGCTGATGGCGCCCACCGAGATTCTCGCCGAGCAGCACTACATCAACTTCCAGCGCTGGCTCGAGCCCTTGAGCGTGGGCGTGGCCTGGCTGGCAGGCAAGCTCAAAGGCAAGGCGCGCGTAGCGTCTCTGGAGCAGATCGCCGGTGGCACACCCATGGTCGTCGGCACCCATGCGCTGTTTCAGGACGAAGTGCAGTTCAAGAACCTGGCGCTGGTGATCATCGACGAGCAACACCGGTTCGGCGTGCAGCAGCGCCTGGCGCTGCGCAAAAAGGGCGTTGGTGGCCTGATGTGCCCGCATCAGTTGATCATGACCGCCACACCGATCCCGCGCACGCTGGCCATGAGTGCCTACGCCGATCTGGATACTTCGATCCTCGACGAACTGCCGCCGGGCCGGACGCCGGTCAATACCGTGCTGGTTGCCGACAGTCGTCGCCTGGAAGTCGTGGAGCGGGTGCGCGCCGCCTGTGCAGAAGGTCGCCAGGCCTATTGGGTGTGCACGCTGATCGAAGAATCCGAAGAGCTGACCTGCAAGGCCGCTGAAACCACCTACGAAGAATTGAGCAGCGCGTTGGGTGATGTGCGCGTCGGGCTGATTCACGGACGCATGAAACCCGCAGAAAAAGCCGCGATCATGGCCGAGTTCAAGCAAGGTGCGCTGCAATTGCTGGTGGCGACGACGGTCATCGAAGTCGGTGTCGACGTGCCGAACTCCAGCCTGATGATCATCGAGAACCCCGAGCGCCTCGGCCTGGCGCAATTGCACCAGTTGCGCGGCCGCGTCGGGCGCGGCAGCGCGGTGAGTCATTGTGTGCTGCTCTACCATCCGCCGCTTTCACAGATTGGACGGCAGCGACTGGGCATCATGCGCGAAACCAACGATGGTTTTGTCATCGCCGAAAAAGACCTCGAACTGCGCGGCCCCGGCGAAATGCTAGGTACCCGACAAACGGGCCTTCTGCAATTCAAGGTCGCCGACCTGATGCGCGACGCAGACCTGCTACCGGCCGTACGCGACGCGGCTCAGGCGCTGTTGGAGCGCTGGCCGCAACACGTCAGCCCGCTGCTCGACAGGTGGCTGCGTCATGGCCAGCAGTATGGCCAGGTGTGATGCAGACTATGCTTTGCAAACCGCGTGCGACCCAAATCGAATAACGTGGTTATACTTCAGAAAATGTAGGAATTTGGACATAGCTCATGACAGAAGTCGCCCACGTCAATGATCCGCACCATGCGCCGTCGGTAATCCGGCAGTTGCTTGAAAAATTGGCTATCAGCTACAACGAAGTCGTGGACGAAAAAAGCCTTCCTCCAGCTCGCAAGGTGCAGGCTGTGCTGGTCGAGGACGCTGTCGGTGCATTGCTTATCCTGTTTCCGCAAAGCCAGTTGCTCGACCTCTCCCGCATCACTGAGCTGACCGGCCGCAAACTGACCGCCGTGCCGCACGAGCGGCTGGAGCGCATGCTCACCAAGCACAACCTGCGCGTACTGCCAGGTCTCCCGGCGCTGACCAGCTCACCGTGCCTTTACGACGAGCGCCTGCTTCAGGAGCCAACCCTGCTGGTGGGTTCGGGCGAGCCTGGGGTCCTGCTGGAAATCAGCAGCGACGACTTCAAGGGCATGCTGAGCAAGGCCAGCGCCGCGCACTTTGGTCAACCGGTGGCGACGATCCGGCCGAACCTCGATCGTCCTGACGACGATCCTGCAGAAATCACCCAGGCCATGCATGCCTTTACAGCGCGCCGCATCCAGCAGCGTCTGGAGGCGACCCTGGAGATTCCGCCGCTGGCTGGCACTGCGCAAAAAATCATCAAACTGCGTGTCGACCCCGATGCGACCATCGATGACATCACCGGCGTCGTCGAAACCGATCCAGCGCTGGCCGCTCAGGTCGTCAGCTGGGCCGCTTCGCCGTATTACGCGTCGACCGGCAAGATTCGTTCGGTCGAAGACGCAATCGTCCGCGTACTGGGCTTCGATCTGGTGATCAATCTGGCACTGGGCCTCGCACTGGGCAAAACCCTGAGCCTGCCCAAGGATCAGCCGCAACAGACCACGCCGTACTGGCAGCAATCGATCTACACCGCTGCTGTCATCGAAGGCCTGACCCGCGCCATTCCGCGCGCCAGCCGGCCGGAGGGCGGTCTGAGCTACCTCGCCGGCTTGCTGCATAACTTCGGTTACCTGCTGCTGGCGCACGTGTTTCCACCGCACTTCACCCTGATCTGCCGGCAACTGGAAGTGAACCCGCATTTGCACCACAGCTTTATCGAGCAGCACCTGCTGGGTATCAGCCGCGAGCAGATCGGTGCGTGGCTGATGCGCTATTGGGACATGCCGGATGAGCTGTCCATCGCATTGCGTTTCCAGCACGACCCGCACTACAAGGGTGAGCATCACGTCTATGCCAACCTGGTCTATCTGGCAGTGCGCCTGCTGCGAGCCAACGGTATCGGCTCCGGTCCCGAGCAGGACATCCCGGACGAACTGTTCGATCGCCTGGGTCTGACGCGCGAAAAAGCCAACGAATCGGTGAAAAAAGTGCTCGAGGCCGAAGTGCTGCTGCGCGAACTGGCGTCGCAGTTCAGCAAGTAACCTGCGGATCTAGTATGCGAATAGTGCCGACGGCTCCGGCCTTGGCGCTCTCCCCTCGAGCCTTAGAAAGGCTCGCCTTCAACTCCCGGCAGGTGCTCATCCAGGCGTAGCCATGGAAGCCGGTTCTCTATCCAGATGTGTCGAGAGGGCGCGGCCAGCTCCGGTTGGTCAAGTGTTGCAATGGTGACATCGATCTCGTCAGGGCTGTTGCGCGTGAACAACGCCAGGTGAGCGCCGCACTTGCCGCAGAAATAGCGGACGCAGCTGGGTGCAGAGTCATAAGCGCAGGGGCTGCCCGTCAGCCACATAAACGAAGCCAGCGGCACACTTATCCAGGTGACGACCGTTGCACCCGAGGTGCGTCGACAGATGGAGCAATGACAGTGAGCGATGTCCCGCAACGGCGCATCGAACTGGTAACGCAGCCCGCCGCAATGGCAGCCACCCGAGTGTATCTCGCTCATCCGTGCTTCTCCTGTTCATGCCCATAATCCCTGTGACAATAAAATTCCGGCAACTGCCGAATGAAAGCTCGGTGAAAGCTTGGCCAATTAGCATCAACCCACTTCCGGCAAAAAGACCGGTTAGCCAGGAACGGATTCCGAGGTGTTTCAGGCTCAATTAACAACAATAATGGTGATTCCGATGCTTCCTGACTTCTCGCTCCACACTCTCCTTGCGCCCCCACTCCACGTACCGATCTGCTGAGCTGACTCGTTCATTTCACGTTCTGTAGCCGTATTACGTCTGGAGTATTCCCATGCTGACTTTCCTTGGCTTTGCCATGGTTATTGCGTTCATGTACCTGATCATGAGCAAGCGCCTGACTGCGCTGATCGCCTTGATCCTGGTGCCGATCATCTTCGCCCTGTTCGGTGGCTTCGCGTCGCAGATCGGCCCGATGATGCTGGCAGGTATCACCAAGCTGGCGCCGACCGGCGTGATGCTGATGTTCGCCATTCTGTACTTTGCGCTGATGATCGACTCCGGTCTGTTCGACCCGGCCGTGCGCAAGATCCTGAAAATGGTCAAGGGCGACCCGATGCGCATTTCGGTCGGCACCGCCGTACTGGCGCTGGTGGTGTCCCTCGACGGTGACGGCGCGACCACCTACATGATCTGCGTTGCCGCCATGCTGCCGCTGTACAGCCGCATCGGCATGAGCCCGCGCATCATGGCCGGCCTGATCATTCTGGCCGGCGGCGTGATGAACATGACGCCCTGGGGCGGCCCGACCGCTCGTGCGGCCAGTGCCCTGCACGTCGATGCCTCCGACATCTTCGTACCGATGATCCCGGCCATGCTGGCAGGTGTGATCGCGATCCTGGCGATTGCCTACTTCTACGGCAAACGCGAACGTGCCCGTCTGGGTGAACTGCACCTGCAGGGTGATGAAGTCGACCACAGCGAAATCAGCGTCTCGCAATTCCCCGACGCGCGTCGTCCAAAGCTGATCTGGTTCAACGCCGCCCTGACCCTGACCCTGATGGTCGCCCTGATCATGGGCCTCCTGCCCCTGCCGGTCCTGTTCATGATCGCGTTCAGTATCGCGATGATCATCAACTACCCGAACCTGCAGGACCAGAAAGACCGCGTATCGGCCCACGCCGGTAGCGTACTGGCGGTGGTCGGCCTGATCTTCGCCGCGGGTATCTTCACCGGCATCCTGTCCGGCACCGGCATGGTCGACGCGATGTCGAAAAGCCTGCTGGCCGTGATCCCGGATGCGCTGGGCCCGTACCTCGCCGTGATCACGGCGCTGGTGAGCATGCCGTTCACCTTCTTCATGTCCAACGACGCGTTCTACTACGGCGTCCTGCCAGTGCTGTCCGAAGCCGCTGCTCACTACGGCATCAGCCCGGTGGAAATGGCCCGCGCCTCGATCGTCGGTCAGCCGGTCCACCTGCTCAGCCCGTTGGTGCCTTCGACCTACCTGCTGGTGGCACTGGCCGGTATCGAGTTCGGCGACCACCAGCGCTTCACCCTGAAATGGGCGATTCTGGTGTGCATGTGCATCCTGGTTGCCGCGCTGCTGATGGGGATCTTCCCGTTCTATAGCAGCATGTAAGCGTCTTTAGCTGTCCCAAAACTCGCCGTCGACTTGATCGTTGACGGCGAGTTTTTGCGTTTGCGGCCATCAATTGGTTGAAGGCCGATACTGCAAGGCCTCCGCCAGATGACTGCGGTTGATCGCGTCCACCTGCTCCAGATCCGCCAGGGTCCGCGCCACCTTCAGCAATCGATGCGCCGAGCGTAATGAGAGGGTCAGACGCTCACACGCCGTCTCCAGCCAGCTTTCATCGACACTGGACAGCGCGCAGTACTCGCGCAGCCCCGGCAGATCGAGAAATGCATTGGCACAGCCCTGACGACGTTGCTGACGGTCTCTCGCCTCAGCGACCACGGCTGCGGCGCTGGCGGTGTTTTCACTGGTGGTGGGGTCAGGGTTGAGGGCGGTGGCTTCGCGAGCGACGGTCAGGTGCAGATCGATCCGGTCCAACAGCGGGCCGGACAACTTGTTGCGATAGCGCTGCACCTGCTCAGTGGAACAACGGCAGCGCCCGGTCGGCTCACCGAGATAGCCACAGGGACACGGGTTCATCGCCGCCACCAACTGGAACCGCGCCGGAAAGCGCACGCGATCCCGCGCCCGGGAAATAACGATATGCCCGGACTCCAGCGGCTCACGTAAAACCTCCAGCACGCGGCGATCGAACTCCGGCAGCTCATCAAGGAATAGAACGCCGTGATGCGCCAACGTGATCTCGCCAGGTTGCGGACGACTGCCGCCGCCCACCAACGCAGGTCCGGACGCCGAGTGATGCGGCTGCCGAAACGGCCGCTGCGGCCAACTGGTCAGCGGCACCTGGCTGGCAACCGACTGAATCGCCGCCACCTCCAGCGCTTCATGCTCGTCCAGCGGCGGCAACAAACCCGGCAGGCGGCTGGCGAGCAGCGTCTTGCCGGTGCCGGGCGGCCCGCTGAACAGCAGGTTATGCGCCCCCGCAGCGGCAATCACCAAGGCACGCTTCGCGGCGGTCTGGCCCTGCACTTCGCTAAGGTCCGGATAAGGCTTGGGCTGATGCAGCAAACCGCTGGACTGATACGGCGCAATCACCGTACGCCCGTTGAAATGCGCGACCAGCTCCAGCAAGTGACTCACCGCAATCACCCGCAGCCCCGACGCCAGACAGGCTTCCTCGGCGTTCACCGCCGGGATGATCAGCGTCCGCTCCACAGCACGCGCTGCCAGCGCAGCAGGCAGCACCCCCTGAATCGGCCGAATCGCCCCCGACAACGCCAACTCGCCCAGGCACTCAACATCCTGCAACGCAACCAACGGCACCTGCCCGCTGGCGGCCAGCAAACCCAGCGCAATCGCCAGATCAAACCGCCCGCCATCCTTGGGCAAATCAGCCGGGGCAAGGTTGAGCGTGATCCGCCGCGCCGGAAAATCCAGCCCGGAATTGAGAATGGCACTGCGCACCCGGTCCTTGCTCTCCTTGACCGCCCCCTCCGGTAACCCCACCAGCGTCAGGGCCGGCAGGCCGTTGGCCAGATGCGCTTCAACAGTAACCGCCGGGGCTTCCACCCCGACCTGGGCACGACTATGGACAATAGCCAGCGACATGGATCATTCCTTGATATGAGCGATGGGCGGGTATCGTGCTTTATTTACGGGGTGGGGGTGAGGGGGGAATGGATACAGGGTGTGAGTGGGGTCGACAGGCACGACACTTAGTCGGCTAAAGGCTGCATGCAAAACATAGATGCGCAAATTTTTGCGCATCCGATGGCCGGGGCTTAACCAGCAAAGCCCTATATTCAAAGCGATGCGGCACACATTCACGAGTCAGCGCAGGTGCGCAGACGCTTGCGCACTATTTCACGCTTTTTTTGCTCGATGTCTTTGCTTTAAATCTCTATCTATTTGTTTTTTAAGGATAAATAGACAGTCGGCACATATCTTGGAATGCACCTCTGTATACAGCGGGCGATATCGCCCGTTTCTGCGCAGAGATTCCATGCATGACCGATAAATCCGGCACACTAACGCAACGACGTGCTGCAACGTTCGCCAAGATACCCGCCACGGCCACCAGTCTGTGCCCCTTCCGAAAACCTGACGTCGCCATCGTGCCAGTGCGCTACGCGCTCGACCGCTCCCGCTACGATACCGCTCCCGAAAAGCTGAAACCGCTGCTCAAGGGCAGCCGCTGGGCGG